>JAUZQA010000889.1 GCA_030705665.1 Bacillota bacterium | reverse complement strand
TATGATGGTGATGTTGGCTTTATGATTGAATTAATTGCAAAAAATATAGGCGGCAATCTTTTGCTCTTGATGCCTTTAGGGTTTTGCGCACCGCTATTGTTTAAAAAATTTACTAGTTTTAAAAATGTTTTCTTACTTGGGTTGTTTTCATCCATTTGTATTGAATGCATTCAGTTTTTTGAACTATTGTCGGGAATCGTTCGTTGGCGATCGGTTGATATTGACGATGTGATTTGTAATGTAGTAGGGGCTGTTTTAGGATATCTTATTTATATTCTTTTGTACTCGTTTAGGAAAATAAATTTCTAGACCTGTGGTTCACTGTTGGTCAATAGGTTATTAGTATAGGTTTGTTCCAAATGCTGTTGAATAGAACCAGACTTAATTATACCGTCCGATTTTTTTCGTACAAGGGTCTGTCTCTCGCTGCTCTAACGTTACGGGGGACAGACCCCTTTTTCCATTTTATTTTGATGATGGTGTTGGGTTTAGGATATGACCTAACTTTTCATAAACAGGCAATGTTGGGGCGATAATGACTTTTCCGGTGCCTCTAAATGTTTGAAGCAGACCTTCGCCGGATGCAACAGAACCGAAGATGCTTTTTGTTGATTTCTCAACGGTAAAGTCAATGTTTCCGAGTCGGAAAAGGGTGAAATTCCCGTCCACTTGAACCATTTCATTTTGAAGTTCAAACTCCACCAGCTCTTCCTCCGGAACAGGAATTTCAAATACGCAAAAACCGCTTCCAGATACTTTTGTTTGGAATAATCCTTCACCGCCCGCAATAGCAGAGGAAATGTTTTTCATTGCCTGAACAGAAACAGAAACACTTGATTCACAGCAATAAAAAAGTCCTTTATCTGCAATGATTTCTTCATTATTTAGTTCAACGATCATATAGTGTTTGAAACTTGGTTCCAAGTAAATGATCCCGGTGCCTTGGTATTGTGGCTTAATCATGGATTCATTTGCTAACACACTGGAGGCAATTCCTTTGAAAAAACCTTTTGCACCATTTCCTCCAAAACTTTTTAATGCAATATTCCCTTTCATAAACTGCAAGGCACCCGATTCAGCGGTAAGGGAGCTGTTGTTAAGTGTGATCCTTACTTGTCTTAATTTTATGTTTGATTTTTGAGCAAAAAATAACTTTTCAGCAACAGAAAAATTATCATTTCCGCCTAAATTTTGATACTCCAAAACCTCAATTTTGGTATTTTGACTTTCAACGACACTAACCACTTTACATCCTTCAGACATCGCGATTCTCCTTATCACAAATCTTTTAATACCGAACAGCGTTCCATGTTCCTCCAGTTACTTCAATCACATCGTCCGTAGTAGAAACTGACAATGGTCTGGATAAGAATATATCGAACGACATGATGTAATCCTTCTATAAATTACTTTCTAGATAAGAAACGATTTTCCTTTATGACTGTGAGAAGTACACCATGACAAAAAAATAGCCCTCGAAAAATTTTCGAAGGTCAAAAGTTATTATTATTAAAGGGGGTCAATGAAAAAGTTTCATTTTCCATG
>JAUZQA010000888.1 GCA_030705665.1 Bacillota bacterium | reverse complement strand
TGCAAAAATTATGAGAGCATAAATTCTTCTTTCTGGAAGAGACTAAGGAAATGAATGAGGAGGTGCCTTTCATGGCTTCAGAGGATTTTGAAAAAATTTATCAGGAATATAAACAGCAAAGTGAACAACAAGCCAGGATGGAGGCAGCTGAAGATCATTCTGGTTTCAGCGGAAAAGAGGAATTTGTTGCCGTCCGAAAAAATGATGATGGTGATATTATAGCCTTTAAAACAAATTCAGGCAGGGAATTGGATTATATCACCGCACTGGATGAAGCAAAAACGGGTAATATCGCACATATTGATGTTTTTCATAAGTATGGAAGAGATATTATTCGAAGTGAACCAGATGGTATCAAGGAAAATAATTTGGATCAACTGCCAGAATTTTAAAAAAGCAAAAATCCCTGCCTAGGCTGGGATTTTTGCTTTTTTAGGAAATGATGACTCCAGTAATAAAAACAACTATCGGAAAACAGAACCCTAAGAGCATCCTTGGTAAGCTGACATTCCCGTATAATACGATTGTCCCAGCTTTTTTATCCCAAAATAATCTCGCTTTTTTCCGTAATTCAGTAAATGAAAAGATTAACATAATAAACGGGTACCCTATCTCTTTTCCAAACGAAAACATGAAAAGATTTCGTTTAAATGCCGTTATAAAATCTAGCAATTGGCCATTTGCACATTTAATTTTTATATTTAAAAGTGCTTTACCAATAGTGTTTCCAAAGATTGATAGCATGATAGGCTCCAATAACGTCCAAAGTAGAAGGTAGATCATAAATAAAGTTAATTTAGGGGTTTTTAGTATGAGGTCCAAGGAAAAGATGGAAATAAAAGTAGACAAAAGTACGGTAAACAATGATAAATCAAATAGCTTTGCCAGAAATCTCAAAAATGGCCTGTTTCGGGGTTGTGCCATGGTCTCTGACGGTGAAGATACTTGAGGAGGTTTCTTCACACTACAATCTTTAAATCTTTCAATATTCTTGGCCATTTCCCAGCGCTCTGAGCCTATTGTCCAAAGGTACGTTTCTCCATTTAGGACACCTTGTTCCAATAACTTGGTTAATTCAAAGAATCCCACAGGACCATATTGCTGACGGTCTTTGATGTAAAACCAAACCCTAGTTTCATTTGGTTCCATCAAAATCGCCTCCTTGTAAGTAAATTATACCATAAATATTGTTTTGTGAAGGTGTTAACACATGAATTATATGCGAACTACAAGGTTGGAAACGCTTCGAAAACCTTTTAAAAAAGTTCACAATCTATTGTGAAAAAATGAGTTAAAATAAGTTTGTAATAACGATTGTGAAAAAATTCACAAGCAAAGAAAACTTTAAATCATAGATACTATCACAAAAAAAGAGGCGCATACATGATGACTGGAATTACTGCAGGGTTATTCATTCGATTTCTCTTAGGCGGAGCAGCAGTAGTATTATCAACAATTATTTCAAGGAAGTTAGGAGAAAAAGCAGGTGGGATTTTTGCAGCATTTCCTGCAGTTTACCTAGCAGCATTATTAACGAATCGGCTTA
>JAUZQA010000887.1 GCA_030705665.1 Bacillota bacterium | reverse complement strand
TAGGCCACATTGTCATTATTCACATTGTTCCCCGCACATCCGACCAGCACCATACTGAAAAGAAGAGAACCAATCATCATTAAATTATACTTTTTCATAATCAGACTCCTTTCAAAGTTGTTCAAAAATAGCATTCCAATTACATAAAATTCTATACTTTAATGATGAAAAGAAATTTTTTTTAAAAAACATAAAAAAAGAAGCATTCAATCAATGCTTCTTTTCATTATCTTATTTTCTCTTTTTGTTCTCGTTTTTAGTTGTCTTTCCTTCAACAGCAGGAGCCGTTTCGGGTGCAGGATATAACTTTCGGCTTACATATTGCTGCACAATTAAGAATGTACCACCGACCACCCAGTATAGGGGAAGGGC
The DNA here is from genome assembly GCA_030705665.1 of Bacillota bacterium. Next base: position 1,180 of record JAUZQA010000887.1, on the reverse strand, counting down.
AGCGGGAGCAGAAAATGAAAACATTACTATCATGAGCGGTGACATAAGCCCCATATATTTCATCTGTGCTTGCTGTGTAGCGGGCATTGTTGATTGTGAAACCTTAAACTGAAAATAATAAATGACTCCAGCAATTAGTGTTAAAGCAATATCTGGGTGTCCTAGACTAAACCATAGGAAGTTGTGAGAGGCGATTTCCTTGGAACCGCGAATCGCATAGTAAAAGCCTGTCAAAATCGGCATTTGAATAAGGATTGGGAGACAGCCCATGTTTAGCGGATTGACGCCATGTTTTTGGTAAAGTCCCATCATTTCTTGTTGAAGCTCTTGTTTCTTTTTTGGGTCTTTTTCCGCTTTCATTTTTTGCTGGATTGTATCCATTTCTGGCTTTAAGGCATCCATTTTTCCTTTCATCGCCATTTGTGTTTTATACTGTCTTAGCATCAACGGCATTAATACCAATCGAATGATAAGTGTTATAAGAATAATCGATAAGCCATAGCTTCCATTAAATATATTGGCAACGGCATGAATGGAATAGCGAAATGGTTCGATAAAATACTGGTTAAAGAATCCATTATTAAAGAACCCACTATTACTTTTAGTTCCAGATTGGGAAGAACACGCAGATAATAATAGGGTAGTTAATGACAATAAAATAACTGTTAAAATAGTTGAACGCTTAATTTTCATATTTCCTCCTGAAATGTTTTATATGATGCCCTGGATATAATAACAGCAGGAAATAGGTTCCTCAGAATCATCAAGGGAATATTTTTTTCTTCGTATATATTTAACAATTCTAATCAAAATAAAATTGTAATTTAGCTTATTTCTTTCTGCAAAAAGGTACGGATGAATAATTTTGGTCTGTGCCTGATCTGAAAGTGAGTCGATAAAGGAGAATTTGACATTCCAAGCCCAGAAAAACTTAAGGGTAATTCCGATGGAAATACTAATATAAAGTGCATTTAGAGTATTAATATCTGCAGAATCGATGATCAACTGCAACAAAACTATTCACCTCACTTTTTAGCCGCTTATATGAGTATATAGTAGAAAGGGTAAAGAATCAATTTAATCCTGTTAAATCAAGAATATTAAGATTTATTCCCATTCATAGTTTTGTTTTTCTTTTACCAATAGGTAATGGTATCAAAAATCCCCATGATAATAAGTA
>JAUZQA010000886.1 GCA_030705665.1 Bacillota bacterium | reverse complement strand
GCATTGTTTGTATCCTACAATGAGGTAATGTCACCAAATAAGCTGTTGTACTTGTTTTCAAAATTTTTGCCGCAATTTGCGATATTGTTGATGCTAACGCTGCGTTTTATCCCATTGATGAAAAGAAGATTAGCTGAAATTTCTGCGGTGCAAACAAGCAATGGCTTATCAATGGTCCAAGGCAGATGGCTCGATAAAGCAAAAACAGGTATACTTTATGTTCAGGTGCTGCTCGTGTATTCGCTTGAAGAAGCTATTCAAACGGCAGATTCCATGAAAGCGCGGGGATATGGTCATGGGAATCGAACATCATATGAGTATTTTATCTTTAAAAAAAGAGATCTTTTCGCACTGCTATATCTTCTTGTTGTTTTTTTGCCGGTTTTAATAGGTAGGATGAAAGGGTACGGATATTTGACGATTTACCCCGTTATGGGGTCGGCAGTAATCTCTCCCATTGAAATCTTTTTTCTTCTTTTTTACCTTTTATTTTTAAGTTTTCCGCTATTAGCGGCTGTGGGGGGATACGTCAGATGGCGGTTATCAAACTAGAAAATATTTCATTTACTTACCCTGATGCGATTAAACCAGCCATTGACGGTCTATCTCTCGAGGTAGAAAAAGGGCAATTTGTGGTCTTGTTTGGGTCATCTGGTTCTGGAAAAAGCACCTTATTAAGATTATTAAAAAAGGAAATTCAACCCCATGGCAACCTTACGGGAAGACTCTTTATAAATGGTGCATTAATGGATGAATCTGCCGAACTCACTAATGGAGTAGGGTTTGTTTTTCAAGACCCGGAAAATCAGGTTGTTGCGGATGATGTTCTCCATGAACTGGTGTTTGGCCTTGAAAATACAAGCCTTTCAACCAATAAGATGAGAAACCGACTGGCTGAAATGGTTCATTATTTTGGAATGGAATCACTCTTGCATCGAAAAACAAGTGAGCTTTCCGGAGGAAAAAAACAACAGATTAATCTAGCTTCCGTGCTGCTTATGCAGCCGGGAATACTTTTGCTAGATGAACCAACATCACAGCTGGACCCTGTTAGTGCACGTGAATTTTTGGATATACTCGTCAGGCTTAACGAAGAATTTGGCATGACCATTATTTTGGCAGAACATCGGCTCGAGGAAGTATTTACGCTTGCAGATAAAATTGTCATGATGGATAAAGGTCATATTGTTCATGAAGGGGAGCCAAGAATGGTTTTGAAGAATCTGTGGAATACTCCGTTTCAAGACTATATTCCAAGTATTCCAAGATTGTTTTTAACGATGAATGGTAACGGGCATCTCCCTTTAACGGTGAGGGAAGGGAGAAACTGGATCCAATCATTCTCTATAAAAAATAAACTCCCTATGCACACACCTGATAAGGGAGTTGAAGTCCTAAGAGCAAAAGACGTTTCGTTTTTTTACGATAAGAATACAGAAATTGTCTTAAATGATATGAACTTCACTTTGAATAAAGGTGAAGTTTATGCGCTTTTAGGTGGCAATGGCGCTGGAAAATCAACACTGCTTAAGCTTTTAACAGGAATATTAAAACCG
>JAUZQA010000885.1 GCA_030705665.1 Bacillota bacterium | reverse complement strand
AAATCGATTCCACATTTTAGTCCCGATTCTTTTTCCAGAATGGGAACACAAATATCTTCTGTTACACCTGGATAAACAGTAGATTCAAAAACCACAACAGAACCTTTGGTTAAGTTTCTGCCGAGCGTTATGCTTGCTGATCTTATCGGTGTTAAATCAGGTGTGTGATCTTCTTTTACAGGCGTAGGAACGGCCACGATATGAAACTTTGCCTCCCTGAGTCTGGTTTCATCTGAAGTAAAGTCAACCGTTGTGTTCTTGATGACTTCATTTCCCACTTCTTTTGTAGGATCGATCCCATCTCGATAAAGCCTAATTTTTTCTTTATTCACGTCAAATCCAATTACATCCCCTTTTTTAGCAAAGGCAACAGCAATTGGCATGCCAACATACCCTAGACCAATTAATGAAATTTTTTCTTGTCTACTAACAATCTTTTCATATAATTTCATAGTAATCTCCTAACTTATTGTCTTCTTTATTTCATCGACATAAGCATCTATGACAATATTTCGGTCAAACTCATTTTCCATCTTTCTTCGTCCGGCGATTCCCATTTGCTTTTTTTGTTCATAGGGTAGGTTGATAAATTTGAGGATTGAATCAACTAAACTGTCCACACTCTTAACGTCAAAACCCAAGCCGCTTACATCTTCAGTAAACGTTTCTATACAACCAGGTACTCTTGAAGCCAACACCGGTCGTCCTGATGATGCAGATTCAAGCAATACATTGGCTGTGCCTTCATGATAGGATGGCAGTATTGTTGCATGAGATTTCTTAATAAACGAATGTACATCATCCTGATGCCCATAGTAATGAATAATCCCCAGTTTTGTTAACTCATCTAATTGTTGATGATAATCTTCTTCAGGAAAACCGATTAACTCAAAATGAACATTTGGATATTTTTCTTTCACGATTTTAGCCGCTTGCAAGAGTTCCCCTGTTCCTTTTTCTTTCATGATGCGTCCGATAAACAGGAAGTTAATTTTTTGATCATCCTCGGGATACTCTTCAAAAATATGTTGTTCTAAGTTCACACCTGATCCGGGAATTAATCTTGTCTTGCTATTTGTAATATTATTTTTTAAAAAAACGTTCCTATTTGATTCATTTTGAAAAAACACACAACGAACCTTTTTTAGTCCAAGTCGATATAAGGTGATTGTAATTTTTTGTAATAAACCTCTGTTTTCAAGCGCTGTTCCTAATCCTGTAATATTCGTTATATAGGGAACTCCAGACATTCTACAGGCCAGACCACCATATACATTGGGCTTAATTGTATAAGTCAAGACTAAATCAGGATGTACAGTTTTTATAATTCTCTTGTATTTCAAAAGTAACTTAACGTCAGTTACAGGGTTCGTTCCACGTCGACTAATTCTAGTATCAATAAATTTACACCCTATTTCTTGTAACTTTGGTACATACTCACCATAAGGCAATGAAATATACACTTGATTATCCTTAACCAATTCCTCTAAAAGCTCTTTTCTGAATTTATATAGGCCGCTATCGTTATTCGCCAATACTAAAATCCTTGCCATTTTT
>JAUZQA010000884.1 GCA_030705665.1 Bacillota bacterium | reverse complement strand
TGGGGGAAACATAAAGATCTGTTTTGCCTAATTGATTTTTCTTTACCATAAACTCATCCTCCTCACATTAAATTAATCATAACAAATTCCATGGCAGGGAGAAAATTGAAGTGCTTGGCCATTTTAAACAAACGTTTGATTGATAAATAGAAAAAGCCTGTAAAGTGGACGTTTGACAGGCTTGAAGATGTTAATGTCCCCACTTTATGGCGAAGGACAGTGAACAGCAGTTTTCAAATGGATCCTGTGTTTCGCGTGAATGTAAGGTGAAAACAATTCCTGTTGGGGAAAAGTGCGTTGTAACGGGAACAGTAATCCCTATTGATTTAACTAAAGAATCAACTTGGGCTTTTTTTCCCTGCTGTGCAGCTTCCATTAGCCGATGGGCAAAGGAAGGATTGCTGAGATGACTTAATAATCTATTTCCTTGGTGCATTAATGATGTAAAGTTCTTTAAGGATTGTGTGAAAATCTTTGTACTGACTGTCGGATAAGCAAAACGGAATTGGGCTTGATTTGTTGGATAAATAGGGAAATAAGGAAATGGAGGATCGTATCTAATATACTCGAACATATTTACTCTCCTTCGTAAATTATTTAAAATCCTCCATCAGTAGGAGTAAAAGGAATGGTAAGCCTGTTCTCAACGACACGAAGTCTGGTATTCAAACGATTTAGTTGCCGTGTTTGCTTTACAATCAAGTCATTTAGCCTTGTCAGCTCATGATTAATACGATTGACTTCCCCATTTAAGCGGTGTATTTCTTTGTTTTGACGGGACAATTCCTCGCTTAGTCGAGTTAGTTCTTTCACTTGGTTAGTATTCTGACGTTCTAAATTGCTGACTCTTTTTTCGATCGTTTGTGCTTGTGGTGGTTCTCTGAAAGGGTCATATTGTTGCGGGATGTAATAGTGCTGAGGCACATAAAAATGATATGGATTCATTGGGCAACGCTCCTTTTAAAGTACGGGCTAATTCCCTATAAGATATGTAGTTTAATACGGGGGGGCACGGCGATAACCCAGCAGCCATGAACAAAAAACTCCCAGTCTTTTGGACATGGGAGAGTCGTTCCAGAGGCAAATGTAGAATCACCGAGCAAAGATGTAGAATCACCAGGCAAAGATGAAGAATCATTGTGCAAAGATGTAGAATTCCTGAGTAAAGATGTAGAATCATTGTGTAAAGATGTAGAATCACCGGGCAAAGATGTAGAATCACCGAGCAAAGATGTAGAATCACCGAGCAAAGTTGTAGAATTCCGGAGTAAAGATGTAGAATTCATGAGTAAAGATGTAGAATCACAAGGCAACGATGTAGAATCTAATATTCAATAGGGATATGTTTAAAGCTTGATACCTGGAACAACCCCATATCTGTTAACTTTATTTCTGGTATAACCGGGAGAGCCAAAAATGATAATGTTAAAAAAGGATTGAAATCATGGCTGGCACCTATTTTATTAAGAGCATGATGGATGGAGACGAGGCTGGAACACACCTTCTGGTATGGCTGATCGGAAAGTAATCCGGCAATAGGCAAGGGAAGGGCAGCAAGAAC
>JAUZQA010000883.1 GCA_030705665.1 Bacillota bacterium | reverse complement strand
GGAGCTTCCAAAAGAACTTATTAATCGGGCGGCGGAAATTTTAAAAGAGCTTGAGGAACAACCTAAGGCTGAGCAGGTTGCTAAAGTGGTAGAGCTAGCAGAGGAAATGCCTAAGGCTGAGTCAGTAACGAAAAAGGAAAGTCTAATAGAAGAAACAGCACAGTTGTCTTTTTTTGAAGAAGAACCAAAAGAAACGAAGAAACACGAAGGTTCTCCTAAAGAGAGGAAGGTTCTTGAAAACATCAAAGCACTTAATATTTTAGATATGACACCACTACAGGCGATGAATGCATTGTACGAGCTGCAAAAAAAGCTTAAAAGCTAGGGGGTGTAAACGATGGCAAAAATCATCCAGCTTGATGATGCCTTGTCCAACAAAATAGCGGCAGGCGAAGTGGTCGAGCGTCCGGCATCGGTTGTAAAAGAACTGGTTGAAAATGCGATTGATGCCGGCAGTACGGTCATTGAAATTGAGGTTGAAGAAGCGGGGCTCTCTAAAATCCGCATCACGGATAACGGAGCCGGTATTGAAGAAGATGACGTGTTAAAAGCCTTTCAGCGGCACGCCACCAGCAAAATTAAGGACGAGACAGATCTATTTCGAATTCGTACATTAGGTTTCCGCGGTGAAGCCTTGCCGAGTATTGCCTCGGTTTCACGGCTGGAAATGAAGACCTCGACAGGCGAAGGGGCAGGGAACAGAGTCCTCATCGAGGGCGGGAAAGTCGTTGAATTTGAAAAAGCCTCAAGCAGAAGAGGGACCGATATTACCGTTACGGATTTATTTTTCAACACGCCTGCACGGCTAAAATATATGAAAACGATCCATACGGAGCTGGGAAATATAACAGATGTCGTTAACCGTCTGGCGCTTTCCCATCCAGAGGTGGCGTTTCGCTTAATCCATAATGAGCGAAAGCTCTTGCAAACTAATGGAAATGGCGATGTCCGCCAAGTGTTGGCGTCCATTTATGGCTTAGCTACGGCCAAACAATTGGTTCCGATTTCTGCTGAGTCGCTTGATTACAAAATAAGCGGCTATGCGTCGATGCCTGAAGTAACGCGGGCATCAAGAAACTATATCTCTACCATGATTAACGGCAGATTTATCAAAAATTACCAGCTTGTTCGGGCGATTCAGGAAGGCTATCATACGTTGCTTCCTATTGGCCGCTTTCCGCTTGTCTTGCTGAACATTGTGATGGACCCGATTCTCGTTGATGTCAATGTCCATCCATCCAAAATGGAAGTGCGGATCAGTAAAGAAGCTGAACTGGACCAGCTGGTAGCAGCTGCGATCAAAAATGCATTTAAAAAGAAGGAACTCATTCCAACTGGATTTACTCCAGTGAAAAAAGAACAGCCTAGATCGGAACAAACGGAACTTATCTTGGATAATGATCCAGCATCCTTTGTTCCTCCTGTACCTGTGATTCCGAAAAAAGCAGAAGTATGGGAGCCACCGACTTTTTCGGAAAGCAAACAGGACTGGGAACCGCCGACTTTTTCAGAAAATAAACAGGACTGGGAGCCGCCAAGTTTTCCGGAAAACATTCAAGAG
>JAUZQA010000882.1 GCA_030705665.1 Bacillota bacterium | reverse complement strand
GCTTTATTCATATTTTTCCCCTCGTGTCTATTTGTGTAGAATCGCATTAACACAATTCGACCAACTTAAAATGTTTTATGGGGGTATATAAATATTTAAGCCTTAACTACTGTTTACTTCCTTATAATGGAATCCATCAAGAATATTTCCCCCTACCCCCAAAATTCTAAAAAGACTTCCTAACCTTTTAAAGTAAGTCACTTTTTGTCGAATATACCTTAAAGGAGGAATCTAAGTGAATCGGGTTTTTAGGTGGTTGGTTCTATCACTATTTGCACCTGTTACTGGCTACAGAGGTGCTATTGCAAGTACAATCGGATTCTTCTTGGGCTTTTTACCTTTATATAGTGCGAGAATTCCATTCATGGTTGCTTTTTCACTTTTATTTCGACTTAATATTGTCGCCCTTTTCCTAGGAACATTAATTCCAATTTTTATTCCCTACATTCGTCATTTACCCTTCCTGAATTTACGTGTGTTGGAAGAATCTTTTATAAAAATGGCCAGTCATTTCTCTTTATTTACATCCCTCAAACATAAAATGGAATTTTCCCAAAACATTGCATCAGGATTTTTGGGAGGCTTCATTGGTCTTGTTTGCTATTTTTTCTTCCATTGGTTCTACAATTTGGGGCTGAAAAAAAAGGAACGAAATCAAGAGCATGTCTTTCTTGATCCAGCTAAAAGGCGCTGGTCAATAATTAAACGAATTGGTGCAGGCTTTACGATATTCATCGTTTTAGTATCGATTATTTTTTTAGATAGCCTTCATAAGGACCCCAATTTTCCAGGTCTAAAATTGAATAAAAGTCCAACAGCAGGTGCCATTGAACCGATAAATCAAAGTTTAAACGAGGAACAGCTCAAATCACAGATTCAAGAAACGAATCCCTCCCCTGTCATTCAATTAAACAAAAATCGATTAAAGAGCAAACAGGAGGTTTACGGTTTCTACGTTAATTGGGACACCAACAGCCAAAATTCTTTTATCAAAAATATCAATTCCATAACAACCTTAATCCCAGCGTGGCTGCAGCTTACTCCCAACTTAAGCTTTAAAACGAGCACTGACTCAACAATTATTAAACTGGCAAAAGCACATCATACAAAGATACTACCATTAGTGAATAACTTTATAGACAACAAATGGGATACAGAAGCTCTTCATCGGTTATTTACTACTCCCGGTGCTGAAGATCGTTTTATTAGAAATTTGCTAGCTTATGTGAAAAAAAATAACTTTGACGGCATCAATATTGACTTTGAAGAAATAGATGTAAATGATCATGATAATTTAACCCAATTTATCCATAGAGTATCAGCGGAATTTCATCGGAATAATCTTATTGTAACAATGGATGTTCCACCAAATAATAATAGTTTCAATTATCCTTCTTTAGCTGCTGAAGTTGACCGGATGGTTGTTATGCTTTATGACCAGCATAACTCCAAGAGTCAACCTGGACCGATCGCCCAATCAAATTGGATAAAAACGAGCTTAAACCAGCTCCATATTCCTTCTGAAAAATTAATTGTCAGTTTGGGAAGCTATGGCTACGATT
>JAUZQA010000881.1 GCA_030705665.1 Bacillota bacterium | reverse complement strand
TGAAAGCTAATCCGCATCGGGTCATTGGTTTTATCCTCGCAGAGGAACGGGATGAGGTATTTTTGCAGACTCAAAAGGGAATTACAGAAAGTCTGAGTGTTTCGAGCATAAAATATAGTGATCGTTATTCAAATGGATCGTTCATTCTAGATGAGGATGATAGCGGAAAAGTGTCAAATATCTGGAAGGTTGAAGCTGCTCCTGAAACTTCACCATTAGATTAATATCATTTGTCTAAAAAAACTGGACTAATTCGAAATTGAATTAGTCCAGTTTTTTTATGTGAAGAAATAGTTAACAGAAAATAATAGTCCAATAAAAAATGAACAGGCAGTTTCATCTTTTTTCCACTAATGGGCATAATAAGTAAACTAATCGAGGGGGGATAAGAATGAATAAAAAGCTGCTTCTCGTGTTTATTGCATTATTGTTCATTGGATTTACAGTTAAAATCGATACCCAAGCTTCAATTAGCAATGGTAAAACTGTAACAATTACAAAGGACTCAGAGGACATTACAGGTGATGGAAAAGTGGATCAAATTGTCCTGACAGGTGTCAAAATCGCTTCTGAAAAATATAAAAACTTAGTAATAAATATAACGGATTCAAAGAAAGCACACGCAATCATTCATTTACCCGATGGCTGCAATCCAATTCTTCAATATTTCGATGTCAATCACGACGGTATAAAGGATATCTTTGGAAGTGTCTATGACAGCAAGAGTGGGGAAAAGGGGCACCAGATTGTATACACGGCTAAGAATTTAAAACCTTTAAATATAGATTTACCGGCTCCATTAGTACTTGACAGCCATTTTATAAATGGATATAAGGCAAACGTTAAAGTAATAACAACCGGTAATAACTATATATTTGATTTAAAACAACGTAAAACGTATTACGAAAAATTGGGGATTTTTTATCATGGAAAATTAAATGAACCAACAGAGCTCATGGTACATGACTATACCAGTCTAAAACCTGTTCAAGTTGGGGAACAAACAGGCTTAAAAGGAAGACAAAAAGTTACAGGTGTATCAGAGTCTGATACCATTGGGTATGTGGAATCAACCTGGCTTTTTGATCACTCAAAGTGGAAATTAGTGAATGTTGTAGTTTTGAAAAAATATAATCAATGAGGGCAAGTTTTGCAGGATAGATTTCGGCGTAAACAAAATAGAGTAGATTAAACTACATAATAATGTTATGTTAACTGATATTGATACAAGGCAAAAGTAGAAAGGTTTATTAAGAATCATTGTGTAATAAATACTCAAGCTGCTAATAAAAGTAATTTGTTCTAAGTAAAAAGCTTAATAGCCGGAATTAGTATCATGAAATAAGAGACTTCATTGTAAATAAATTCTTTTTTTCGTGATAAACTCGTGTTTCACCATATAAATATCCATAATTAATGAACAATTTTATTAAATTTGTTCATTAATTAACAAATTTAAATCATTTAACAATTGTAAGAATCACGTATATTTTTATACTAATAAATGAATGATTAAAAACATTTGGAAAGTGAGGAATTGCAAATGGAATATACCAAACTTGGT
>JAUZQA010000880.1 GCA_030705665.1 Bacillota bacterium | reverse complement strand
TCCTCTTGGAGAACCTCTTTCAACAATTGCTATCTCAAAACTATCTGGTCCACCCTATTATGCTGGATTCGATTATTTGATTAAACTTCTTGGTATCTATATCATTCCAGGTATCCTTGCGTATGGTATTTTGGGAATGTTTTTTCTGGGAAAAGTCGATCAAAAAGAGCATGGAATAGAAGGAGAAGACTATAACGAGACTCTTCAGGATGTCATAATGAGGGCTGTTAAGGTCTACGTGTTTATTGCAGCACTTGTACTACTCGGCGATGGTTTCAAGCCAATTATATTTGAATACTTTACGAAAGTGCCATCGATTGCACTCTATTGGATTAATATGGCTTCAGCTGTCCTGGATAACGCGACTCTGGCAGCTGCTGAGATAGGCCCTGTACTCAGTGAATTCCAGATAAAAAGTATACTTATGGGACTTTTAATATCAGGTGGAATGTTAATTCCAGGAAATATTCCTAATATTATTTCTGCGAGCAAATTGGGTATAACCAGCAAGGAATGGGCAAGGCTAGGAGTACCTCTCGGACTTGCTACAATGACTGTTTACTTCGTAATTATATTTGTCATTAAACCGTTCATATAACTAAAATTACCCCTTATAGCTTATTATTAATCGATATGCAGTTTGAGCGCCTAAGGAGAACCGATAAGTAAACCGTCAATAGGTTAACTGTTGGCATGATAGCTTTTGCATTTTGGGTATGGCTAAACATTGAAGGATATGAGGAAAATTGGGCAAGGAATCTTCTTTTGCTTTTGATGGTACTCTTTGAGAATTTCCACGTATTTAACTGCCGCTCAGAATCTCGATCCGCTTTTCGAATTCCTTTCAAGAACAATTACTTTCTTGTTATAGGTGTTGTTCTGATGCAAAGGTTCCATATCTTTGCCATGCATATACCTTTTATGCATGAGCTTCTGAGTATAAATCCGGTTTCATTTGAGAACTGGTTAATTTCTTTTATAGTTGCAAGTATGATCATAGTTGTAATGGAGATTTTTAAAAGAATAAGGTCTGATGAAAACAACACTTGGAAGCTGTCTTAAAATTCAAAAACTTTCATACAATTGGATAACAGCAATGTTAAACTTTAAAAATTATAAAGTAAATTTGTTCAGCAATTCAGGTATAGATTGAATTAAAAGATACTATTTCATCCCATATGGTTTAAGCATTAGATGTATAAAAATCAAATATAATAACCATCATTGATTAAAATTAAACTTTAGAAATTTAACGCCTTAATGTTAATATTTTTCAGTTCAAGTGTGTAGGTTCTATCCCAATTGTAGAACCATATTTAATTTTGAGATACGCTCTTAGAACCTATTCGAAAAAACATTCCACTTTACTCAGTAAAGTTTAGTATATTCACAGTTTTTCCTGTTATCGATTTTCAATCTAACACGAATTTATTGGATTGCTGTGCAGAAGTTAAAAACAGCGAGATGGCCGTATTTAGAGACCAAAAATAATAGCATTCAATTTCACCAGGTTCCAATTTGAGTCTCTATTATTTGAAGATATTTTAGGACTTACGCACTTAGAT
>JAUZQA010000088.1 GCA_030705665.1 Bacillota bacterium | reverse complement strand
TCGATACTTCTTTGCCCAGGCTCAATTACCACAATGAATGCATCGACACTGTCAGCTGTACCCCTGCCGAAATGCTCCAGTCCAGCTTCCATATCTAAGATAACGGTTTCATTACGCTTTACCACCATATGGCGGAGCAATTGTTTCAGTAAGGTATTTTCCGGACAGGCACAACCGCTTCCACCAGATGCAACTTTACCCATACGCAGTAATTTAACTCCGTTTCTGGCCACAACATATTTATCTGGTATATCATCAACTCTTGGATTTAATGTGAAAATTTGACCGCTTACTCCTGGCTCAGCTCCCGTCCGTTCTTTAATAAGCTCTTTATCTGTCGAGATCGCAACCAATTTTTCTAATATAGTTTGGTCAAAACCCAGGGCCGATCCTAGATTAGCATCAGGATCGGCGTCCACTGCCAATACTGGACCGTCTTCTGCAAATAAATGACTTAACAGAGCTGATAAAGTTGTCTTACCAACGCCGCCCTTCCCGGAAATAGCAATTTTTAATCCCTTTTCCATATATCCTTTCACCCCACCTTGTCCAAATTCTTTTATATTTCCACTATATAGCAAAGGAAGAAAGATCGTTATAACGTTACCATTTTTGCCATTGAAATGTTGCAATTTTGTAAAAATTGACTATAAGCAACAATGTCTCTATTTGCTCGCTTTTATTTGTTTTTTGATTAATCATGTTATACTGTTTGCTATAGGTATTTTAGAATAATCAATGAAGACAACCAGTGCAAGGAGAGTTTTTTAATGAATTACAAGATTGTCATTTTAGATATAGATGGGACCATTTTGCCACATGGAAAAACAGTAAGTTCCACTACAAAAGAAGCCATTCAAAAGTTAAAAGATAAAGGGATAAAAGTTGTTATTGCTACAGGAAGGGCCCCTTATTTTTCAGAAAACATTGTTCAAGAAACAGGAGTAAATTCCATGGTCTTTTTTAATGGAGCATATGTTACTCATGAAGGAAATGAAGTTTACCAAAATTCAATCGATAAAAATATATTAGAAAAAGTTCATTTTTTATCATCAGATTATCAGCATCCTCTTACTTTTTTAGGAGACCAAAGCTTTAAAGCTACCGATCTTAATCATCCCTATGTCGTGGAAGCATTCCAGCATGATTCATGGAAGCCAGATTTAGCACCGCCAAAATTTTGGATGGATCAAAATATTTACCAATTGTTTCTTCATTGTGAATTAGAGGAAGAATCCTTCTATCAATCGAAAATCCCGGAATTAGATTTCCGAAGATGGAGCTCTGGAGCCAGAACGTGTGATGTAAACTTGTCCTGTTCCAACAAGGCTGTGGGGGTAACTAAATTGTTGGAACAAGTAGGTATTGCCCCTGATGAGGCAGTCGCTTTTGGCGATGGTTTAAATGATATCGAAATGATATCTCTTGTAGGTATGGGTGTGGCAATGAGTTCTGGTCGCGAAGAATTGAAAAAAATAGCTGATATGGTCACTATTTCTGCTGAAGAAGACGGAGTAAGATACGGATTAGAGCGTCTTGGCTTAATTTAAGCCTTCATAGCGGATTCCTAAAAACAGTTTTAGGCCCAGTGTAATCAAAAAGCTCTCTTGATTACACTGGGCCTTTTAATACAAACTTATAATTAACCTATTGTTTTGCACTTACGCTAGCATTTTTCGTATATCTTCAATAAATGCTTCAACCGCTGCCTCTTTCGTTGCCCAAGAGGTGACAAGACGAATTGCGGAGTAGTCGGAATCTACTGCTTCCCAAACATGGAAAGAATATTTTTGCTCCAGTTCTTTGATTACTGAATTTGGCAGTATCGGAAATAGTTGATTTGATGGTGATTCTGTTAGAAACTTAAGATTGGCTTTTCTTAATTCTGTTCTTAGCATGTCTGCCATGCTATTCGCATGCATAGCCAAATCAAAGAACAAATTACCCCGAAAAAGTTCTTGAAATTGGATACCGAGCAGTCTGCCCTTTGCTAACATGCCTCCCCTTTGTTTTATGTGGTAGCGAAAATCTTCTTTTAGACAATCACGTGAGATGACTAAAGCTTCACCTAATAGAGCTCCGTTCTTGGTTCCACCTATGTAAAAGGCATCGACTAAGTCGGGGAGATCGCCTAACGTAAGATCATTTCCTTCTGAACAAAGAGCGGAACCTAGCCTTGCCCCATCCATATATAACAATAAATGATGGTTTGCACAAAATTCTCGTAAACCTAAGAGTTCTTTCTTATTATATAAAGTTCCTATTTCTGTTGAATTTGAAATATAGACAAGCTTTGGTTTTACCATATGCTCATCCTGATGTCCTTCGAGTACTTTTATCAAATGCTCGGGGGTTAATTTTCCATCTTCAGTATCAATTGATATAACCTTATGTCCAGTTGCTTCAATGGCTCCCGTTTCATGACCCAAGATATGGCCTGTACTAGCTGCGACAGCAGCTTCATGGGGTCTTAAAAATGCAGCAAGAGCGGTGAGATTCGTTTGAGTACCGCCTGATAAAAAGTGGATATCAACATCGTTCCGTCCCATCTTTTCTTTAATGAATGTGATCGCTTTTCTGGTATAACGATCCTCTCCGTAACCTTCCTCCTGCTCTAAATTAGACTCAACTAAAGCATTTAATATAGAAGGATGTGCACCTTCACTGTAGTCGTTTTTAAAACTATACATTTGTAGTCCCCCGTTTACTTTTTACTTAAACGATATTATCGTAACATATTATGAAATCCTTCCAAAATAAAAAATGCCAGGATGATCCTGACACTTTTGAAAAAGATTAACTAGCCGCGTTTCCTGATTGTACGTTTCCAGACCAAGGTTTTTGGACTCTGATACTTTTGATTGTTTTGCCATCTGTATCGTAATAAACAGATAATGTACTGCCGCTTGTGATTTGATCCAAGGTAACATTATTTTGTTGCATTCCGTTTGTTCCCCTGGTCATTGTCGTCATTTGAACTCCATCAGGAATTGTAATGGTTTTCTCTTGACCTGTGTAGGATGGTTGTCTCATTCCACCTCTGCCCTGACCACCATTTACATTTCCAGGTGTAGTTCCTGTCGTACCCATGTTACCAGTGCCGCTACCTCGAACTTGGTTTTTTGGACTATTCATCTGTGGAATATTCATCAGCTTTAAAGTAATTTGATTCCCATTAATAGCAGAAACCTCACCATATACATCGGGTTTTTGAAAACCTCCACTTTTTCCATTTTGAGCAGTTTGATTGGAATTCCCAGAATTTGAACAACCTGCAATAACAAAAATCATCAAAATTGAGATAAATGCTGTTAGTAATTGTTTTTTCATCCACTACTCTCCTCTACTTTTTGATTTTAAAATTACTCCAAGGTTTCATAACTGACGTCAATTATTGAATAACAACCTTAATTTAACCTTAAAAAATACCCTAGTCGAGCTATTTACTCTAATTGTATTATATTATCACTCATATGACAGAATGCACATGATTTGTTATAGTAAGCTTATTACTCGTAGGAAAGGAACTTTGGAATAAAATGAAGTGTTTTTCAATCGACTTAGATGGTACATTATTAAATTCTAAACATCAAATCTCTGAAGAAAATAATAAGGTATTACATCACATACAAGATCAAGGGCATACAATTATTATTAATACAGGTCGTGCGTTTGAGGATGTTATTAAATTTGATCCAATTAATAAATTAGAAACTCCTATTTTTTGTGTCAATGGTACCGTTTTATATTCGAAATCAAGAGAGATTGTTTATGAGGCAGAATTGCCTTTCCACACTTTTCAAGAGTTGTTGCCCATTTTAAAGGAATTTGGCCTCTGGATTATGGTCTATACCAATCAGGGTGGATTTCCATGTAGAAATCCAATGATTCAAGATAAAAGTCCAGAAGAAATTGAACGTATATTTCATGATTATGATTATGACCAAATAATTGAAAAAAAAGACATTAAAATACACAAAATCATGGCTGTTTCACGAAAGGATCAACTTGATAAAATTGATCAGGCCAAAAAAGCAATTCAAGGAAAATTCGACGTTTCCATGGCTTCCTCACATCCCAATAATGTTGAGTTTACCTCTCTAGAAGCGAATAAAGGTGAGGCATTAGAACGTTATCAACAATTAACTGGACAACATTTTGATGAAATATTTGCGTTTGGTGACGGGGGAAATGACCTCCCGCAGTTTAAAACAGCTACTACCTCTGTTGCCATGGGTAACGCTCCTTTCAATATTCAACATGAGGCGGATATCATCACGAAATCAAATGACGAAGACGGTTTTGCTTATGCAGTTCGATATTTACTTAATATCTAAGGACCTGTGATCAGTCGTGTTTCCTAATGCGGGAACACGACTTTTTTGTTCAGTTTGTAACATATAATCGTAAAAAATCAACTAAAAAAATATTTTAAAATTAAAAAATGCAAATATCTTGAACTTTTTGTGAACTATGTTATGATAATTGTAACAATTGAAATATTCAAATTTTCGCTATATTAAAAATAGTATTTTGTAAAGTCAAATTGATATTCTACAACACGAACGCCAGTGTTTTTTTAGTAAAATAAACTTTTTGAAGGGGGTTTGATTAATAATCAGTACTTCTTACCTTTACAGTATTATTAATTAATCTTGTTTTCACTATAGTAATATTTGTAATACTAATATTATTCTAAAAGGGGATATGGTATATGTTTAATTCAAATGATTTATCTTTTGAGGCCGTAAATGAGAATGTATGTCAAAACTGTGGTAAAGTCGCATTTTCACATGAAGATGCAGACACAAATAAAAAGTCTGGAATTGGTTATGCTCTATTAGGCTGGGTGTTTTCACTTGTCTCCCTTCTTATTGTTCCGATACTTTTTGGTACATTAGCTTTTGCTTTGGGGTTAATCACTTATTATGGAAGAAGTAAGAGCCACGGAGCTGCTTTAATGGTATTTGCGGGGATTAGTTTAGTTTTAGGGTCAATGTTAAGCTTTTTCGTTTCGGGAACATTCTTCCTTTAAAAAAAAATAGGTAAATTCGAAAAACGCTTGGTTGCGGGGGTAAACCAAGCGTTTTTCGTTTATAATCACATTCCTATTCCACCAGTTCTAGTCTCTCTATTATTTTTCTTTTGCGATAAAGCATGATCCCTGCCACGGAAAGATCGTTAATCATGGATCGATTTGTAAATGCGCCAAAAATGATCCCTGCCAGCGGTACCAATTGAAATAGTTTTTTCCACCCCAATTGATCCCTGTATGTGTAAACTACCTCCCTCCAGCCTTGAAGCTGGGTCATCATTTCTCCCGATTTATGATTTTCTTTGCGGTAGTAATTAGAAAGTTCATCAAGAATCGCCCGCTTACCAACCACATCAGCCATTGAAAATTGTAAAACTTTAATAATGAAGATTCTTTCATTTTTTTCATTCGGATCATAACCATGAATGAGAGAAATTTCTTGGAGAGTTTTTAAAGAAACTGCCAACAAGGCCGGAATATCAATGGCAAGAGTAAAAATACCACCTACTCCTGTAGTAGCTCCTTGGATAGCAGCAAATTTTTTTCTTTTTTCAATGATTTCATTGCTTATCTTTTCCATCAATTCTAATGGAAGATCCTTAATATCTAACACTGTGTTAATTGGAGTCTCTGCTTCTTTTTCAATGATTGTAAATAGGCTTTTTTCTATTGTTAAGTACTTCCCTCCTGATTGCACGTATGCTCCAATTTCATCTAGGAGGTCACCTATTTTTTCATGAATGAATTTTGGGGTTAGTTTATCAAGAATTTTAAATGGCAACCGACTAATTTTTTCCCAAAACCAAACTCCATTTTGATCCTTCTCCCATTTTTCAATAACCGCAAGCTCTTTCAATAATTCATCTCTTGATTCCATTACTTGATCACTCTTTTCATTTTTCCAAATAATACTATTTTATCTTGATTATATCGATTAGGAAGAAGAATTTCAAAATAGGAGACCACTTCAGTCCTGAGTATATTGGATTGACCTTGTTATTTTTAATATTTTTAAATAGAGGATCTGTTTAGATAAAAGTCTGTTGTGTAAATTTAGGGGAAATTTATATTCCTAAGACTTGAAAGCCCTTTCAAAAAGTGGTATTCTATATACGATTATTTTTGTTCGGTGTAAAGATCGTATTAGTATATACTTTTCGACTTAATGAACACTAAGAGCAAGAATAGCAATACAATGTGTGTGCAACACTTTAGGAGGCAACAAAGATGGAAAAAGGAAAAGTAAAATGGTTTAACAGTGAAAAAGGTTTTGGATTCATCGAGCGCGAGGGTGGAGAGGATGTATTTGTTCACTTCTCAGCGATTCAAAGTGAAGGGTTTAAAACATTAGATGAAGGTCAAGAAGTGACTTTTGACGTTGAGCAAGGTCAACGTGGCCCACAAGCTGCAAACGTTCGTAAAGCATAATACAACTAAAATGGACAGGCTCGACTTTTAGAGCCTGTTTTTTATTGGAACAAAAAAAGCCCCTTCTCATTAATGAGAAGGGAAAAAGAAAACAAGTAAAATAAATGGTAAACTTAGTTTAACATATTTCTCCTATAAAACCTAATTTTCTACAAACTTTTTATTTAATCACAAATTTGGTTTGGCTGTATCCTTCTTTTGTCTTTTTCACTTCTAATATAGCCGGAATGGTGTTCTTCAGCTCTTGAACATGCGAGATGACGCCGATCATGCGGCCTGATTGCTGCAAATCGATCAGGGTATCAACCGCTTTGTTCAATGATTCTTCATCTAATGAGCCAAATCCTTCATCAATAAACATGGTATCAATCGAAACACCGCCTTGGAAGCTTTGGATTACATCCGCCATCCCCAGTGCCAAACACAATGATGCATTGAACTTTTCTCCACCCGATAATGTTTTAACATCACGAGTTTGTCCCGTGTAGGCATCGAATACATCAAGGCCAAGACCACTTTGTTTCCCGCGGCTCTCTTGACGTTCACTTCGGATTAATAAAAATTGTCCATTTGATAAACGCTTCAATCGTTCATTTGCGGTTATAAGAATTTGCTCAAGATATTCAATTTGTAAATACCGTTCAAAGGAGATTTTACTGCTGTTTTGGCCTCTGATGACATCATATAAATCAGCCACGAGATTTAAACGTTTTTCCAATTCAGCTGTACTTTTTTCTGCGTTTAAAATATTCCGTTTTAATTCATCGGCTTTCTGTTGGTTTTGCTCTGATTGTAATAATCGTTTTTTGGCCTCTTCATAAGCGCTATTCAGTTCATCAAGTTCAGACTTAAGCTCCAGCAAATCTATTTTTGTTTTATCCTTCAAATCATCTTGTAGCTCCAATACCTGCTGTTTTAGGGCTGCCAGTCTGTTTTTAAATTGATCAATTTCTTCTTTCAATGCAACTCGTGCATTTTCAAGCATTTTTGCTTTGCGGTAATCATCCTCAGTGGAAAAGCTAGCTTGGAGCAAAGCTGCTAAAAACTGTTGTTCAGAATTTTCTTTTTTCAAGCTGCTTTCTTTCAATTGTTCTTTCATACTAGATACATTTACCGTTGCCTTTGCAACATCTTCTTTTGCCAACTGTAACTGCTGTTGTGCTTGTTCCCAAGCATTTTCCAATTTGGTTTTTATGCTATTCGCTTCCGTAATTTTCTTATTTAATTCAGCTAAAGTTCTTATTTCCTCTGGAATTCGATTAACTTGTTCAACATAAACTGCCTTTTTGGCCTCATATTCAGTGTATTGCTCCTGATAGGCTTTTACGGCAGCCTCTTGCTCACTTTCAAATCCTTCTAACTGTTTTTCCTTTGTTTCAAGATCGTTCTTTAATTTAGCTAGTTTTTCTTTTTCTTTTCCCAGTCGTTCAACATCTTTTTTAAGTGCCTGCCCCTCTTCAGCAAGCCTTTTATATTCAGGTTGGACTTCTTGTACGTGTACACCTATTTCGGCTACCTCTTTAGCCTTTTGCTCCAATTGATCCTTGCCATTTTTCAACTGTGCAACAAGATCGCGGTATTCGCTATCTTTAAGTTCTAATTCTTTTTTGACAAGATCCAATTCAACTCTTGTTGGGACTGCATCCTGACCTTGTGCCTTATTGGGATGCTCAGTACTTCCACATACAGGGCAAGGTTTTCCGTCGTGTAAATGGATTGCCAGAATACTGGCCTGCCCACTAACCCATGCTTCTTCTAATTTTTCATATTTTTGCTTAATAGTATGGTAAGCTTCCTCTTTCGTCTTCAATAATTTCTGCAATTCAATTTGATTTTTATAGATTCCAAGGTATTCATGCAAAACCCGCACCCGGTCCCGCATGTCAATTAACTTTTCTTGCTTATCAGCTAATTGATCGACCTCTGTTTCTAATGTTTTTATGCTATTTCCTAATTGAATTTTCGAATCTTTTTCTACTTTAATTTTGGATTTTAGTGCATTCAGTTCTTTTTCAAGGTTTTGGACCTGCCGCTCGTGCCTTAATAATTCAGCTTTCTTACTATCCATTTCTTTAACGGTTGGTAAAAAGTCATGATAGCGGTCCAATTGTCGTGCGATTTCCTCCCGCTCTTCTTTCTTGCTTTCCTCCAATTCGTAAATCCTTTGGACTTTTTCAAGGATGGTAACAGCACTTTTTTGTTCCACTACTGCAAAATCCAACCTTTGCTTTTTGGTTTTTTCATCTTCCCGCCACTCATTTACCTGTTTTTCATATGGTTCAATCTTACTTGCCCGCTCACCGTTTTCAAGTTGTACTTCTTTTTCTTTAAAAAGAGGTAACTGTGCGGTTAATTCTTCAAGACTTTTATGTTTATCCTCTAACTTTTTGAATTCCTCATTTACTTGTTCTGCTTTATGGAACTCCTCAAGCTTTTTATTATACGCCGTACCACTTGTTTCTTCGTTCTGCTTATTTCTTCCAATCTCATCTTGGTAATAAAGAATCTCTTCCTCTAAACCTGTAATGATTTGATTAGTATTGTAGTTTTCTTGTGACAAGAACTCAAAGAGTTTAGACCCTTCCCTTAAGGGAAGCGTTGCCTGAATGTCAGAGATATACCGGTCCCTTGTGGCAGCTTCTCTTTTAAAGTCTTCTTCTGCAAATTTTTTCTTTTCCTTCAGACGATCGCTGATCCATCTGTAGGTTTCCGTTCGGAATATTTTTCGGAGAATTTCTTCTTTATTTTCCGTTTGCGAGGTTAGTAGTTTGCGAAACTCCCCTTGTGGCAGCATGACGATTTGGCTAAACTGGTCTTTTGTTAGACCAACTAATTCTTCTACTTTTTTGTTGATTTCAGAAACAATTTGACGGTCTACACAAGGGATTTCCCGCCCATTTACTTTTTCATAAAATTCATACTGCTCCCCTGTTGCACTTTTGTTTCCTTTTTTGACATGGGGAAGCTGCCTTTTAATTCGGTAAATGCGATTATGCAGCTCAAAATCCAACTCAACAGCGGTATGAACATCATCATCTGCAAAATCACTCCGTAAGTACTTCGTTTCACTTCGGTCTTCGCCGCTTGCCGAACCGTAGAGTGCAAAACAGATGGCATCAAAAATGGTGGTCTTTCCTGCACCTGTATTTCCAGATATGACAAATAAACGGTTATTCTTAAGTTCGGTAAAATCAATCACTTCATTATGTTTGTACGGCCCAAAAGCAGTCATCGTAATTTTTAATGGTCTCATGTTTTCACCCTCCCCTATTCGGTTTCTTTTCCTGACGCGATTTCTTTAGCAGCCTGTTTAAATTCCTCATTACTATCCTGTAAAAGTTCATGAAGAACTTCTGTAAAAATAGCCTCTGTTTCGGCTGTAGCGGGCGTCTGTTTAACTTCCTGATAAAAGGCCCTAAATAGGGAGATTTCATCCATTTTATGACGTGCGATTCCAGTGTTTTCTTGTCCATCTTTTGCGGTTACCTGGACAATTTTACGTTCCACGTGCATGGCATTCTGATAGACGGAGCGCACTTTTTCCATTGGCGATAATACTGGTGTTTCGTCTAACAAACGAACAAACACATAATCATCGTTTTTCTGATGTTTTAATAGATCCTCCATTGTTGCTTCAACTGTTCGCATTTCCCGAAGCGGTGTTAACAAGCGTTTCTCAAGCTTCATATTCCCCTTTCCATCAAGTTCAACAATATAAAAACCTTTTTTATGCTTTTCTTCAGAAATGGAATATTTTAATGGTGATCCTGAATATTGAATATTTTCATTGAAAACAAAATGTGCCTGGTGCAAATGACCGAGTGCAGTATAATGAAATTTTGAAAATAGACCCGCATCCACATGTTCTGCCCCGCCAATCGCTAAAGGACGTTCGGACTCACTCGTATTCTCCTCTCGCTCTCCGTACGGTGTCACAAAAGCATGTCCAACCAAAACATGACGGGCATCAGGATTCATATTTGAAGCAATTGTTTCTGTTATTTTTTTCATCGCATCATTATGTGTGCGGATTTCCTCATCCTCATAAACATGTCGAACAACACTGGGATCAGCATATGGTACTAGATGAAAATGAACTTCGCCATACTCATCGTGCAAAATAACCGGTTCGATCGGATTTGAAATTTGTCCAATCATGTGATAGCCATTAGTTTTCATAATCTTGCTGCCAAAATGGAGGCGGCTCGGGCTGTCATGGTTGCCGGCAACGGCTAAAACAGGTGTCTTTAATTTCAAGACAATCGTTTCAAGCACTTCGTCTAGTAGATTAACAGCTTCAGTAGGCGGAACGCCGCGGTCATATAAATCTCCTGCAATAATAACAGCATCTGGTTTTTCTTCTTCAATTGCTTTGATAAACTCCCCGAGGATATAGCGCTGATCTTCAGTCATATAGACACCCTGAACCAGCTTACCTA
>JAUZQA010000879.1 GCA_030705665.1 Bacillota bacterium | reverse complement strand
ATGAAGAAGAACGAGATCATATTTCATCTGTAACACACCTCTTATTTTCTTTGTGAATTTATTCACTATTTATAAATTGACAACATTAATTAATTGAAAAAACATGTAAATTAGGGTATTAATCCCAATTACCTATAGTGTACAATATGTCTTTTGGATTAGAGTGACAAACGGGTGACAATTTGATGGAAAAGAAGTGTACAATCAAGGATAGAAGACTGATGGAAGGATGAAAGAGCATGGCAACTGTTAAAACGAATGCAATGCGTATTCTTGATGCAAAAAAGATTGCTTATGAGGTTTTGACCTACGATAACAAGGATGGAAAAATTGACGGTGTTTCCGTTGCTGCCAAGGTAGGAAAAAATCCACGTGAAGTATATAAAACACTTGTGACGCAGGGAGCGAGTAAGGATCTTTTCGTCTTTGTGATCCCGGTTGAAGAAGAATTAGATTTGAAAAAATGCGCAAAAGCAGCGGGCGAAAAGAAAGTTGAAATGATTCCGGTCAAAGATATTCAGAAATGGACAGGCTATATTCGCGGCGGCTGCTCGCCCGTTGGGATGAAAAAAGAATACAAAACCTTCCTTGACGAAAGCAGCAAGGAGCTGCCAACAATTGCCGTCAGCGGGGGCAAAATCGGTGTACAGATCGTCGTAAGTCCAGAAAGCTTGAAAGCTGTGACGGATGCTGTTTTTGCAGATTTAACAAAATAAAAGTTAGGTGCAAAAAAGAATGCCAGGGTTGGCATTCTTTTTTCGTGGTATCTTATGTGTGCGGATTGGTTTTGCTTTGCTGCCCTTTATTGCGCTTATTTCCTTTGCTGCTGTCCCCGCTGGTAAACTCTGTTGCAAATTCTGACTCGGCGTGACTTGCCCTCGGTGAATTTTGATTATTGCTGCCCTTGTTAAATTTCTTCGTCATTTCATTGCTCCTTTCAATAAGCTAAAATTAGTATGGCAAGGTAAAAAACCTTTATGCATTATTGAGTGGGAGGGTTTTATGGAAAAAACAGCCGATTACCTGACAAAAATATTTGAAGCAAATCGCAATGACGCCGCCGCAAGGCCAATGAAAAAGTATATGAAAGACCTTTATCCTTTTTTAGGGATTAAAAAACCGCAAAGACATGAACTTGAAAAACAGTTTTTCAAAGAGACAGAGATTTTAAAGGAACCATTTAATCCTGTATTTGTTCAGGAATTGTGGCAGAAGGATGAAAGAGAATACCAATATACCGCCTTAACATACATAGAAAAGTCATTAAGAAGACTGGAAAGGCTTGATTTGCAGTTGATGGAGCATCTCATTGTCACTAAATCATGGTGGGATACGGTCGATACCTTGGCCGCAAAGCCTGTTGGTGCGATTGCCAGGAAGTTTCCTGAAGTAATCGATGAGTATATTGATGGATGGAGTACTGCTGAAAACATGTGGCTTCGACGCACAGCCATTCTTTTTCAACTAAAGTATAAGCAAGATACAAATGAACAGTTGTTGTATCAATACGTTCTGAAAAACGCTGACAGCAAAGAGTTTTTTATTCAAAAAGCAATTGGCTGGGCATT
>JAUZQA010000878.1 GCA_030705665.1 Bacillota bacterium | reverse complement strand
TGCGACTATTGATTCGCATCCTTTTGGCTATTAAAATAATATGTATATTTGATATAGGAGCTGTTTGCAAAACCGGAAATTGAGCAAAAAAAAATATATGTACTTATACTAGGAAAGAACGAGGTGTAAATGATGGTAAATAATGTCCTTTCAAGCATTTTGAACATAAAGTATCCGATTATACAAGCTCCTATGGCTGGAGGGATTACAACCTCAAAATTAGTAGCTGCGGTTTCCAATTCTGGTGGGCTGGGAATGATTGGGGCGGGGTATATGACCCCAACGCAACTTAGAGAACAAATAAGTGAGATTAAGCAATTAACGGCAAAACCTTTTGGCATCAACCTTTTTGTCCCCAATGAATTTGATGTAACAAAGAATGAAATTACCTTAGCACAACAGAAATTAAACCAAATTCGTGATCAGTTGAATATACGTCCAAAAGAAAACATGGAAATTCCACCTATTACTGACATGTTTGAAAATTTTACTAAACAAATAAAGGTTGTCATCGAAGAAAAGGTTCCAATCTGCTCGTTTACCTTTGGCATTCCTTCTGAGGAAGTAATTGCTGAATTAAAAGATGCAAACATCATTCTCATGGGAACGGCAACAACTGTTAGAGAAGCAGTGGAAAACGAAAATGCTGGCATGGATCTTGTCGTTGCGCAAGGAAGTGAGGCTGGCGGACATCGAGGCAGCTTTGTCAATCGGGATCAGGAAAGTTTAATTGGGCTAATGTCGTTAATCCCGCAGGTTGTTGATACTGTAAGCATTCCGGTAATTGCTGCTGGAGGAATAATGGATGGCAGAGGGGTTATGGCATCTATTTGCTTAGGAGCAAAAGGCGTTCAAATGGGTACGGCTTTTCTGACTTGTGTGGAAAGCGGTGCACATCAGGTATATAAAGAAGCGATCCTTAATGCCAAAGAAGATGAGACGGTATTAACTCGTTCTTTTTCCGGAAAATGGGCAAGAGGAATTAAAAATACGTTTATTTCAGAAATGGACAACGAACCATCGTTTCCAAAATATCCTGTACAAAATACACTCACTCAAGACATTAGAAAAACATCTGCTTCACAAAGCAATCCAGACTTTATGTCACTCTGGTCAGGCCAAAGCCCAAGATTAGCGAAATACCAAACTGTGGAATCACTCATGAAAAATATAATTGCAGAAGCAAAAAACATAGATTCAATATTATCGTGATGATTCATGGGATGATTAATCAGGCACCATCCAATTTTCGGGTGGTGCCTGCTTGCATTTATTCCTTTAAACTTCCAATTTCTTCTTCTGTTAATCCGCTCAATTCAGCAATTTCAGAAATATTAGTCAAAAAATAATTCTCTACGAACTTGGCATTCTCCTTTTTTATTTTTGCAAAATTCGCTATCATTTAGTTAGTAAAAGTGCAGATTTTTAAAGGAAGAGGAATGTTATTATGCCATTGGAAATTGTTCGCAATGATATTACGAAGATGAAGGTCGATGCAATTGTGAATGCAGCTAATCCCGCTTTGAAAATGGGCGGGGGAGTGTGCGGAGCCATTTTCAAAGCAGCAGGTGCTAATGA
>JAUZQA010000877.1 GCA_030705665.1 Bacillota bacterium | reverse complement strand
TTTTCAATCAGACTTAAAAACTCGTGAATGGCAGATTGGCGTTCATCACTTGAAAGCATCTTCCAGGTTGTCCAATCGACAGTGCGGAAATCATGCAAACAATACCAACCATCAAGTGTTTGCGCTGCTTCACTCATTTATAATCACTCCTATATAAGAATTGTGCTCATTGTACATACTATACCATAGTTTCACCATTAGTTATGAGAATAAAACCTCAGAGTTAAGTGAAAACTTTTTATGTATGAGGACGCAAATTTTTCGAAAAGAAAAAATTTTATTGGAACCGATATTTTTGCTTGAATTATCAAACAAGTAAAGTATGCTATTAAAGTGAGAAAAACTTATACATACCTAATGTAAGGAGGAATCATTGTGAGTGATTTATTTGAAGGATTAAAACAAAAAATTTCCGGACGCAATGTAAAGATTGTTTTTCCAGAAGGATTGGATGAGCGGATTTTAAAAGCAGCCGGTCGCCTGTCTTCGGAAAGACTGTTAACACCGATTTTGGTTGGAAATATCGAAGCTGTGCAAGCCAAGGCTAATGAATTAGGGGTAAACCTTGATAATGCCGAAATCTATGATCCGCAAAGCTATGCTGGCATGGATGAGCTTGTTGCTGCATTTGTTGACCGCCGTAAAGGAAAAGCGACGGAAGAGGATGCCCGTAAAATCCTGCTTGACGAAAATTACTTTGGAACAATGCTTGTTTATTTGAAAAAAGCAGAAGGTTTAGTGAGCGGTGCGGCCCACTCTACGGCTGATACTGTCCGCCCTGCGCTCCAAATCATTAAAACTAAACAAGGCGTTTCCAAAACTTCTGGTGTATTCATCATGGTTCGCGAGGATGAAAAATACGTATTTGCTGATTGTGCCATCAACATTGCACCAGACAGCAACGACCTTGCTGAAATTGCGATTGAAAGTGCGAAAACAGCGCAAATGTTTGACATTGACCCACGTGTTGCAATGTTAAGTTTTTCAACAAAGGGTTCAGCAAAATCTGAGGAAACAGACAAGGTTTCTGCTGCAGTTGCGGAAGCACAACGCCGCGCACCTGAGCTTGTACTTGATGGGGAATTCCAGTTTGATGCTGCATTTGTTCCATCTGTTGCAAAAAGTAAAGCACCTGGATCACCAATCCAAGGCGATGCAAACGTCTTTATTTTCCCAAGCTTAGAGGCAGGAAATATTGGCTACAAAATTGCTCAGCGTTTAGGTAAGTTCGAAGCAGTTGGTCCAATCCTTCAAGGTCTTAACCAACCTGTGAACGATTTATCACGTGGCTGTAATGAAGAAGATGTCTACAAGCTGGCATTAATTACGGCTGGACAAACATTATAATCGATGTAGAAGCTGGTCCTTTGCGGCCGGCTTTTTCATTTTGATGGGGTCAGATGCGGATAAATTGAGGAAGTTTGCTGATAAAAACGTAGAACGTGCGGATAAAAGTCGAGATGCGGATATCTGCTAAAAAGATGCGGATAAATAGGGGGAGTTTGCGGATAAAATCATAGAACGTGCGGATAAAAGTCGGGATGCGGATATCTGCCAAAAAGATGCGGATAAATTGAGG
>JAUZQA010000876.1 GCA_030705665.1 Bacillota bacterium | reverse complement strand
GATGTAACGTTTGAAGCAGCATATCCGAAATATTCGATTTTACGGGGAGTGGTGGTACCAGAAGCAGGCGGTGATACGGTTTGGGCAAACACAGCCACTGCTTATGAAAATCTGCCTGCAGAATTGCGAAATCTGGCCGATCAATTATGGGCAATCCATACGAATGATTATGATTATGCAGCACAACGCAATGAAATTTCCTCTGAAGCGTTAAAACAACATAAAGAAATCTTTACGTCCACCCTATATGAAACCGAACATCCAGTTGTCCATGTACATCCCGAAACAGGGGAGCGCCATCTTCTGCTTGGTCATTTTGTGAAAAACTTTGTCGGACTTTCTTCCAGTGATTCAGTTCAATTATTCTCTATTTTGCAGGGACATGTAACACAGCTTGAAAATACGGTTCGCTGGAAATGGAGTGAGGGCGATGTTGTCATCTGGGACAACCGATCAACTCAACATTATGCAGTTAATGACTATGGTGATGCAAAAAGGGTTGTCCGAAGAGTTACCATTGACGGCGACACACCGATTGCTTTAGACGGCCGCCGGAGCATCACAAAATCAAAGAAAAAAAAGATTCAATAAACAAGGGGGAGGTTCTTTTGCTTTCATGGGAAAGCAAAAGAACCTCCTGAAACCATTGAAAAAGTTCACATTTTTTAGTTTATTTTTATGAAAATTACTGGCTCTTTTAGTATTTATCTAATTGAGAACTAAATGAATTACATAATTGAACTCAGCAAATACTTCTGACCAGTCAACTGGAAGCCGGATCATTATTGCCCTGGCTTCCTTTCGTATTTCAATTTTAATTATTATTGATTTATCAGGATATGATATAGATGCTCCTCTGCCTGTATTAGGCACAATTGAAGATCCCACAAATCCGCGTACTCGCCATAACCTTATTTATAATCTTGCTGAACGTGAAAATTTAACTACATTACGTGAGGTCTATGAACATATTGCAGGAGCAAGCGGGCACTGGGAAATCGTTGGAACACCGGAACAGATTGCAGATCAATTGGAGGAATGGTTTTTAAATGAAGGCGCAGATGGCTTTAATATTATGCCGCCAACTTTCTCGGAAGGATTTAACGATATTGTTGAACTGGTCATTCCGGAATTACAGCGTCGCGGTTTATTCCGGAATGAATACGAGAGTGTTACACTTCGTGGGAATTTAGGGCTTTCAATACCTGTAAATCCATTTAAAAAGCAGTCACAAATAGTGAATAATTAAAGGTGAGAAAATGAATGGTCAAGGCTGTTATTCGTATTCATGCGTGAATGTAGTTCTTGTCTACTTCTTTAGATTTACTTGAATGGAGATGAAAATTATTAAAGGATTTGCCCAAGAAT
Source organism: Bacillota bacterium (assembly GCA_030705665.1). Next base: position 215 of record JAUZQA010000876.1, on the reverse strand, counting down.
CACGGAAGCATTCTTTTATCTTGACGGCATTAGTCATTGGTTCTTTTATTTCAATTTATCAGTCTGTTTCCTTAAATGTCGCATTACCCGGTTTTATGGATATTTTTGATACCGATTTGACTACGGTACAATGGCTCATGACAGGGTTCACCCTTGCGACGGGTATTATCGCTCCTTTGTGCGGTTATTTTGGAAATCGTTTTGGAACGCGTAAT
>JAUZQA010000875.1 GCA_030705665.1 Bacillota bacterium | reverse complement strand
ATTCGGTATTTAATTTTATGCATAATTATTCGCAGTTCAAAGTTCGACATGCTCGAAGCCGCGCCATTACTGGTTTTTTAAATTATTTCCTAAGAAATTTGTCAAATGGAATTATAATGATAATAGATACGATGAAAGGACTAATAAGATGACGGACTTTACTGAAAAGGTGATTTCAATAATAAAAATTATTCCAGAGGGCCACGTGATGACTTTCGGACAGGTTGCCAGCCTGGCAGGTAGTCCGCGTGCGGCCCGTCAGGTTGTTCGGATTCTTCATTCGCTGAGCCGCAAACATCAGCTTCCCTGGCACCGCGTGATTAATGCAAAGGGGGAAATTGGCTTGAAGGACATCGGTGAGCAGAAGTTTCTTCTTGAAGCGGAAGGTGTGGAGGTGAGCCAAACAGGCAGCATCTCCCTTGAAAAATATCAATACAAAAAAGGAGAGTGACTTCACTCTCCTAATAGTTGATGCAATGTGGCTCTCACTGCACCCTTTCCATTGATTAACCTTTTGAAAAAGATTTCTATTTTTTCGCCTAAACCCACTTCGTACAAGTCGACGCCAAAGATTTTTGTGTTGGAGAGAATCTGCTGCAGGTTCGTGCTAACCGAGTCCGGCTGGCCAAACTTTACGTTTCTCATATATTCCTGAACTTCTTCCAAAAGCGGGTCGGGGCTCAGCTTCATCTCTTCACCTTGATCATTTACACCCAGCAAATATCGGCACCACCCCGCGATGGTTAATGGAATGAACGTCAAATCGTTCACGTCCAAGTCATCTCTTTGCACATACGCTTTGATCGTTTCGCCAAAGCGAATGGCCAGTTTTTGTGACGTATCGCTGGCAATCCGCTGCGGCGTATCCGGATTATTCGGATTTGGAAATCGCACTTCGATGACTTCTTTAATAAATTTTTTTGGATCAATGATGCCAGGATCGGTTACCGTTTTCATGCCTTCCACATAACCAATCTTTTCAACCAATGCTTTTAAGTCTTCATCCTGCATTTCAGCGGCAATCGACTTATAATCCAAGAGGCAGCCAAAGACCGCCAGCGCAGTATGAAGTGGGTTCAAGCAGGTACATACTTTCATTCTTTCAACCTGGTCCACCACTTCCTGTGCGGTAAAGTACACGCCGACCTTTTCCAATGCCGGCCTTCCATTTGGAAAACGGTCCTCAATCACGAGGTATTCGGCTTCCTCCCCATTTACAAATGGAGCAATCGGCGCACGATTAGGTCTCGTGCGAATTAACTCGGCGCTGCCGTAACCCAATGTTTTGAGCCGCTCGGAAACTTTTTCCGAAGGTACTGGCGTAATCTTATCGATCATACTCCATGGGAAGCTAATCCTGGATTCATTTTTCAAAAAATCAAGAAATCCTCGTGCAACAAAGCCATGTTCTTCCCATGCCGAAGCTACAGTTAGGACGGCGTCTTTCAGCTTGTCCCCGTTATGTGAAAAATTATCCGTGCTGACTAGCGCTAAAGGAGCCTGTCCCGCCAGATAACGATTATGTAATAGTGACGCGAGCATGACCATTGTGTGTTTGGGGTGGGCAGGTCCCTGCTCCATTTCAT
>JAUZQA010000874.1 GCA_030705665.1 Bacillota bacterium | reverse complement strand
GTTTTGACGCTCCTAAAGGGGTGACTTCTTTTTCTTGTAAAATTCGTAGTAACTTTACTTGAAGGTTAAGCGGCATTTCTGCAATTTCGTCAAGGAAAATAATCCCTTCATTTGCCTGCTCAAATTTGCCCGGTGCGCCATTTTTGTTTGCGCCGCTAAACGCCCCGCCCACATAACCGAATAATTCGCTTTCTAATAAATTTTCCGGGATCGCCCCACAGTTAACGGCAATAAATGGTTTAGACCTTCTTTTTCCCAATTGATGAACCGTCCTGGCAATCATTTCTTTCCCAACACCGGATTCCCCTAACAAAAGAACGGTTGTGGAAACTTTTGAAACCATTTCTACGATACCAAGTACATCTTTCATAGCTTGACTATGGACCACTATGGAAGGATTATCATTTGGCTCCATACCCTCAGATACGACTGAATCGATTAAACGAGTGGAAATATTCTTTAATCCCCATGTCATTAAACCTTCCCTATTACCATTTGTTATGAACACAGTTATAAGAATCGTACTTCCATTCCAGGCCTTTAATTGAAGAGAGTGTACCTCTCTATTTAATAGTTTTAAAAAGGGGTCACCAAAGAATGAAATTTCCTCTAGTTCAGTTATCGTTTTCCCTTTGAAGGAGGTGGAGTTTGTTGACCAAAAATTTTTTAGCTCCCCATTTCGAATTAAAATCGTTCCTCTTACATTAGTGACAATAATTTCATCGTAAATAGACAGAATACTAGATTGGTAAGCTTCAAGCAGTTGCTCATCTGATAAAATGATGGATTCACCCAATATAACACTTCCTTATATCTAGTTTAACTAATTGGATTATTTAAAGATTATTTCATATTAAAATAAAAATTTCAATTATGAATATTCTGAATATGGATGAAAATCTAAAATCAACAAAAGAACCGCTAAAATATCGCTTTTAAAGTTTGGCACACTTATTGCATTAACATCTATTAACAGAATAATATTTCAACTATTCATTCCCGAAAGAAAATTATTTTGATCATTCGAAAGCGAAGGAGGATTTATCGTGTACAAATCTACTAATCTGGACCTGTTCCCCTATCCTTTTCATACTATTAAAGAAGGCACCAATTATCGTTATTCCAATGACTTAAGAAAACTTGAAAAAGATAAACAGAATTGCGTCGTCATAACGCCAGAATATGAAAAACAAATCAAAAGAAAAAGGGAATTATTAATAGAACAACCTGAGGTAAGATTCCAATCCTATCCACATACCATGGAAATGCAATGGGAAGTCGCGGAAATGCTTATTGATCTGGCGGTCGAACGCTACCCGGAGCACTTCCAAGTAGAAAAGAACGGCAATCACTGGACTTTTCGTAATTTCCTATTAAATGAAACAGAAACTTTCATATTTGGTGATGCGTCAAGTATCACACTTGAGCCGCTTGACTTAATCGGCCGACATTTCGTTACTGACTTTGTATTAATGGTTCTTCGGGATGACAATCTTTATTTGGAAGTTGCCCAAGAATCTTATGCAGCCTTATTCTCGCCTCACTGGAATAAAGGGATGTCATTCGATGAAATTCATGGGCCTGTACCATT
>JAUZQA010000873.1 GCA_030705665.1 Bacillota bacterium | reverse complement strand
TCCGACCTACCAAATGGGGTCAACTCGGGCGTTAATTGGTGATTCACTTGGAGCATCGATTTCCTTATTAACCGCACTCCAATATCCATATACGTTTGGCAAGCTGCTTCTCCAATCCCCTTTTGTCAATGATCTGGTCCTGGACAAAATAAAAAGTTTTTCAAAGCCCGAACTGCTAGATATTTATCATGTTGTTGGAAATAATGAAACAGAAGTGACTACAACGGATGGACTTATTCAAAATTTTCTCATGCCAAACAGAGAGTTGTCTAAATTGTTTTTGGAAAAATCATTTACATACTTTTTTGAAGAATTTAATGGGGATCATTCATGGACCTATTGGCAGCCTGATTTAAAGCGAGCCTTATCATTGATGTTTCGAAACTGAAATTTGCGCTATTTCTTGAACAAAGAAAACTTGGTATAATTAGAGCATTCAGAAGAAACTGCATTTTTTCATTTGGCCCTGCTACGAACATTCACTTCAAATTATTAACCAAATGGAGGTATCTGTATGAAATATGGTGTTGTTATTTTTCCGTCTAAATCACTTCAAGATCTAGCAAATTCATATCGTAAACGCTATGACCCGCATTATTCATTGATTCCCCCACATATGACTTTGAAAAGTCCGTTTGAAGCGACTGAAAATGAGATTCGGCCATTTAATGAAAAACTGCGTGCACTGGCAAAAAACTTTGAACCCTTTCCATTGCTAACTACAAAAATCAGTTCATTTAAGCCAGTCAATAATGTAATCTATTTTAAGGTAAGTCCCACTCCAGAGCTTGATGGGCTTTATAATGAAATCAATCAATCCTTTAGCGAGCAAAATTTAGAGTATTCATTTGTCCCCCATATCACAATTGGTCAAGAGCTATCGGATGATGAACATTCGGATGTCTACGGTTCATTAAGAATGCTGAAAGCTGAACATGAAGATACAGTCGACCGCTTCCATCTTCTTTACCAGTTAGAAAATGGATCATGGACAGTATATGAAACATTCAGACTTGGAAAGGAAGCATAGAAAAGTGAACTTAAAGATTGTCGAAAATGAACAAGAATTAAATGAAGCATACTCGGTTCGAACGATCGTTTTCGTTGATGAACAAAACGTTCCAATGGAGGAAGAGCTTGATCAGTATGAAAACGAAGCAACCCATTTTGTTTTATATGATGAAGGTACACCCGTTGGCGCTGGCCGATTTAGGGTTGTCGATGGCTACGGGAAAGTAGAACGCATTTGTGTGTTAAAACCGTACCGAAAAACGGGTGCAGGTAAAACGATCATGACTGGAATTGAAAGGTTTGCAACTGAAAAGGGATTAAGAAAATTAAAATTAAATGCGCAAACACATGCAATTCCGTTTTACGCTGCTCTTGGCTATGAAGTGGTTTCAGAAGAGTTTTTGGATGCCGGCATTCCTCATAAAACAATGGTTAAGCCACTCTTATTGACGAGCTTCATAAGATAAAGGCAGAAGCCTAGAACGAAAAGCACTTGTCCCAAATTAAGGGCAAGTGTTTTCTTTTATATTCTCACGTCAAAATTCCCGCCTATCCCTGTCAAATCAGCATATACCTTTTC
>JAUZQA010000872.1 GCA_030705665.1 Bacillota bacterium | reverse complement strand
GTGATTTTCACTGGTTTGCCTTTGACGCGGATTTCCCCTTGCTCTGGCTGATATAATCCAAAGAGGACATTCATTAGAGTTGATTTGCCTGCTCCATTTTCGCCAAGGAGGGCATGAATTTCCCCTTTTTTAACCTGTAGTGTAATGTTATCATTCGCAACAAATCCCGAGAATTCCTTACGAATATTAAGCATTTCAATGACATATTCCAACTGTATTCACTCCTTATGATCAGGTGAAGGAATTTAATAGATTTTAAGTGGTAAGAAGTCAGATGACTGAGGTTAAAAATATATGTATATTCCCCATTAAAATCTTAATTGAAAAGTAGAATTTTTCTGCTCTTCAATTAGGATATTAATGCTAAATTTCTTTATCAAGAAGGAAGCGAGCCAATAATGAGCCCGCATCCTTGTTATGTTGATTATTTTGCACTAAAGCCCGCTTCTTCTGCTTTGGTTGCAGGAACTTTTACACTACCCGATTTAATCTTATCTGTCCAATCATTCACGGCTTTTTCAATTGCATCTTTGTTTGGTACATCTGGATTAAGTGGTGCTAAGCCCACGCCATTTTCAGCTAATCCATAAACGGTTGTTTTGCCGCCGGGGAAGTCGCCATTTTTGGCTTTCGTTGAAATATCAACAACAGAATTGTCTACGCGTTTCATCGCAGATGTAATAATTGTGCTTTGTTTTTTGCCGTTAATTGTTACATCACCGATTCCAGTTAAGTTTTGGTCTGAATCTACACCAATTGTCCAAATAGCTTGGCTTGGATTCTTAGCCAAACGGTCATGTGCTTCTTTAAACATACCGTTACCCGTTGCACCTGCAGCAGCAAAGATCACATCATCACCTGAAGAGTACATTCTTGATGCAATAGCTTGTCCTTTAGAGGCATCAGTAAAGCTTTCTGCATATTGAATGTCAACAGTTGCATTTGGATTGGCAGCTTTTACGCCTGTTACAAATCCTGCTTCAAAACGTTCAATTACAGCACTCGTTTGTCCGCCGATAAAACCAATTTTATTTGATTTTGTTGTCATTCCAGCTACAACGCCAGCTAAGAATGATGCTTCGTTTTCTTTAAAAAGAATACTTGCCACGTTCTTTTCTTTTACTTCTGCATCAACGATGGCATAATTCGTTTTTGGCTGTTGTTTTGCAATTTTATCTACATCATTTTGCATCATAAAACCAATTCCATAAATTAAGTTAAAACCTTGATGTGTAAGTGTATTTAAATTTGTTGCATAATCCGCATCTGATTTTGATGCAAGGTAATCAAATCCGCCTACGCCTTTTTTCATATCAAATTTTTTACCGAAATCTTGAAGACCCTTCCATGCAGACTGGTTAAAAGATTTGTCATCGATACCGCCAACATCTGTTACCATTCCAACTGAAAATGCTTTGGCTTTATCTTTCCCGCCGCCTGCATTATTGCCACTCGTTTTTCCACAGGCACCTAAAAGTGTTCCAGCAGCAAGAATTAGTGATAAAGCAACACCAAGTTTACGCTTTTTCAATGTTTGTACCCCCTATATTTATTTAGTTTGATTAAGCAGGAACTTCTGAAAAAGCAAGACGTTTG
>JAUZQA010000871.1 GCA_030705665.1 Bacillota bacterium | reverse complement strand
TGCAATCTAGTATTTAAATTTGAACTTTCAAAGGAGATGTAATATGGGGCATCAAAATAGTGAGCTGAAACATAGTCTTAAGACAAGGCATGTGACAATGATTTCAATTGGAGGCGTGATCGGGGCCGGTCTATTTGTGGGTAGCGGATCAATGATTGTTTCATCAGGGCCAGGTGCACTAATATCATATATCATTGCAGGGTTATTGATTGTGTTAATTATGCGGATGCTGGGAGAGATGGCTGTCGTAAATCCCGATAGTGGCTCTTTTTCAACCTATGCACATCAAGCAATGGGCCCATGGGCAGGATTTACGATTGGCTGGCTATACTGGTTCAATTGGGTAATTATCATTACCTTTGAAACAACCTTATTAGGGCAGATGCTTCATAACTGGGTACCTTCTATACCTGTATGGGTGGGCAGTGTAGTATTCCCTATTATTATGACATTTACCAATAGTTTCTCAGTAAAAGCATATGGAGAATTTGAATATTGGTTAGCATTTATTAAAGTAGCAGCTATCATCATTTTCCTTGGCTTAGGTGCAGCGATTATTATGGGGATCGTTCCTGGGGTTAAAGCACAAGGTCTTTCTGAGCTAATGGCAGGCGCCAATTTCTTTCCACATGGATTTACCCCAGTATTACTTGGTGTAATCTTTATTACATTTTCACTGTCAGGGAGTGAAGTAGCAGCCATTGCTGCAGGAGAATCTACTGATCCGGAAAAAAATATCATTAGAGCGATAAACTCAGTAGTTTGGCGGCTTATGCTTTTCTTTGTTGGATCTGTAACCGTATTAGTAATGGTTATTCCACAGGGAGCAAAAAAATTACTTGATACTCCTTTTGCCAGTGTATTTGATTTGGCAGGTCTTCCAGCAGCAGGTCAAGTAATGAATATCATCATCTTTATCTCTTTGCTTTCTGTATTGAATTCCGGGCTATACACAAGCTCTCGTATGCTGTACTCTCTTGCCACTAAAGGAGATGCTCCAAAGATCCTGTCAAAAGTTACGAAAAGAGGGATACCTGTTTGGGCTTTAGTAGCAGGTGTAGTTTTTACTTATGTGTTCACGTTATTTAAATTTATATCTCCAAATACATTGTTTTTATTTTTAGCAAATAGTTCAGGCGGCGTAACAATCATTATGTACGTATTTATCGCGATCTCCCATATAAAAATACGAAGAAAAACGGAAAAGAAAAATCCGGGGACATTGAAGGTGAAAATGTGGTTATTTCCTTACTTAACTTATGCAACGATCCTCGCAGTTACGATAATCTATGTTGCACAGGCTTTTATAAGTGACATGCAGTCACAATTCTATATGACTTCGATCCTGACAGCTGTAATCATAGGCGCATATTTTGTGTTCTATCGTAAAAAAGAAAGCGTATCTGTGAACCTTGCAGATGTAAAACTAACAGAAATTAATCCTGAATAATAGTTAAAAAATAGACGAGGTGTTATTGTGGCTGACCGAACCATTCAAATGAAGAAAAAGACTTTAGAATCCTCTTTTTCTGAAAATCCATTAATTGAATTTCAATCTGTATTAAAAGAAGCAATGGATATTCTAAACTATTCTGATGAAGC
>JAUZQA010000870.1 GCA_030705665.1 Bacillota bacterium | reverse complement strand
GATGTGGATGTGCGCCTTGCAGTGGAGGGTATGGAACTGGTCTACAATCCCAACATAGATACCCTTGCAATCGTAACCCGAGATGCGGATTTCAAACCGCTACTGAACAAAGCAAACGAACATGGGAAAGAGACCATTATCTTTGGGGTTGAGCCCGGATTTTCCACAGCACTCAAGAATTCTGCGGATTATGTCATTATCATGGGCAAAAACCGAACAAGTGGTTGTGATGATGAGGTTGAATAGGGAAAACTTGACGTTTTGAAGTAACTTAAAAAGGGTAGGACTTACGCAGTTAAACTGAAAAATCAATAGAAATATACCATCAATTGTACAAACTGAAATTTAAGCAACAGTGTTCATTGCGTTTGATTTTGTACCTTAAGTGCGTAAGTCCTAAAAAATTTGCCTCGATAGTTTGTATCTGTCCATCTGGCAGCCTATGAAAAGGCAAGAAAGTATGTCAATACAAGCCTTTAGAATAGGCTTGAAAATTAAGGGAGGTACGAGCCATCTCATTGGAAAAAATTGAGCTATACGCCTTAAAACATGGTTGTCAAATCTAAATACAGAATTGAAATTGAGCAATGCAGTATGCTCTTTTTTCGGAGATAATAAAGACCAATAGAGTTGCTGTCATGGATTGGTAATAAATGATTCTCAGATCCTTATCTCCATCTTCTCCCAGTCCATCTCTAGTGCATCACCGATTTTTGCAAGCACCAAATCAGCGCCGGCTTCTTTTAGAAGCTCTGGATTTACCGTCTGAGCCACCCCTATAGCGAAAAGTCCTGCGTTCTTAGCAAGTCGCATATCACCTGGTCCATCCCCGAAATAGATTGACTGCAATGCAAACTGATTTAAAGACAAACCTTCTTTTTCAGCGAGCATTTCAATGTGCTTTGGACCTTTCTTATAAATATCGAATCCTAATAAACAATCAATGTAAGGGAAAATACCAACTTCATAAAGACGCTTCATCATTGGTCCAGTACCACTACCAGAAGTGATGAAAACTTTGTAGCCTTTGGTTTTGAATAATTTTAAAAGCGTTTCTGCTTTAGGAAACAGAGAATATATTTCACCATAAACAATGTTACAGAATTCATCCATCAGTTTTGGTACTGCATCTTTAGGCAGTTTGTGGTATTCCAAAACATGAGAAAATTGTTCATCCCACGGTGTGCCTGTTGCGGCGATGGAATAAGCGGCCACATTAGGTGATTCGATTCCTGTATGTCGTTTCACTACATCGCAGAAAACTCTGGTGTAAATTGGCATAGCATCCACAAGAGTTCCATTAAGGTCTGAAATAATGTATTTTGTTTTAATGTTCATAAACCGCACTCTCCACGATTTTAATTCTGGTAAGCTAACGAATTAATTACTTTTTTACAAACCAACAATTACAGTTTGAAACTTAATTATTTCGCTTAAATCGCTAGAAATTCAATAACCACGGGAAAATATGGAAGGATACGGAAAACTTATACAAGTATTTCCTTCCTTCCGAGTCCGTACTTCCGTTGTTTACCTACAAGTTTAAGATTAATTAAGGAATTTTGGATAATGTCCGAGAGTTGTTGTAACCGTGAGTAGGGAATCTC
>JAUZQA010000087.1 GCA_030705665.1 Bacillota bacterium | reverse complement strand
GAACGAATAAAGACTACTTCCTTAGGCCTTCGAAAGTCCTCGTATTCTGATTCCGCTCTGAATGTAGTAATTTCATAAGAATTTTGATTATAAAGAACCAACACAGTTCCATGCTCTATGCCAATGTCAACTGTCTTTGGAAAAATTCTCTTAATTTCCTCAGGTGTTGCAGATGAAGCAATATCAACATCATGAATCGACTTTTGCAGTACCATGTCCCGTACAGACCCACCTACAAAAAAAGCCTCAAACCCGGCATCTTCAATTTTTTTCAAGACAGTTACAGCAGACAAAAATGGCTCAATCATAAATTTCACCCTTGTCAAGAAGATTAAAATATAATTGTTCATATTGCTTAACAATTGTCTCAGCATGAAATTTACTTCTGACTGTTTCAATTGCCATTTCCGAAAATTTTTTGTGAAGCTCTTGTTCAGTTAAAAGATAAATTGCTTTAGCAGCAATATCTTCTATATCCCCTAAATTGCAAATAAAGCCTGTCTTACCCTCTTCAATTACCTCAGGAATTCCGCCTACGTTTGTCCCAATGCACGGGACGCCACATGCCATTGCCTCTAACAGAACAAGTCCAAAACTTTCCTTTTCAGATAAGAGCAGCATTAAATCACTAATGGAATACAGTTCTTCGAGGTTTTCCTGTCTCCCTAAAAAAAGGACCCGATTGTTTAGTCCAAGTTTATTGACTAATTTACTCACTTTACTCACTTCTGGACCATCGCCGACAAGCAGTAATTTTGCAGGCATTGTTTTAGCAATTTTGGCGAATGTTTTAACCACATCTTCGACCCTTTTAACAGGACGAAAGTTAGAAACATGGATAATTACTTTTTCTGCTAGGTCAATTTCGAATTCTTCCCTCAAATGAGAAGAATCACTTTTTTGATAAACCCGATGATCAATGAAATTATAAACGGTTTCAATTGGTTTATCTGGATTAATTAACTCATAGGTTTGTTCAATCAATGAATTTGACACTGCAGTTACAATATCTGATTTTTCTATTCCAAATTTAATCGCATCAGTTAAAGAGGAATCATATCCAAGAACCGTAATATCCGTCCCATGAAGCGTTGTAACAATTTTTAAATTCCGATTGCACATTTGCTTAGCTAAAATCGCACAAACTGCATGCGGAATAGCATAATGGACGTGAAGAAGATCTAATTTTTCCATATTTACCACTTCCGCCATCTTACTAGCCAGAGCAATATCATATGGAGGAAACTGGAATACAGAGTATTGATTTACTTCTACTTGATGGTAATAAATATTATGGTACATCCTTTTAAGGCGGAAGGGGAGACTTGATGAGATAAAGTGAATCTCATGTCCCCTCTCAGCCAGCATTTTACCTAATTCTGTGGCGACCACCCCGGAGCCTCCCACAGTAGGATAGCAGGTAATGCCGATTTTAAGCTTTCTCATTCAAATTCTCCTAATTATATACAATGGGTTTTTATAAAGCATTTTCACCATTATTCTCTTTAACAATGTTTCTCCATTCAAGTAATCCTTCATCCATGCCCCTAATCAATAATTCAGCTGTTCCCATATTAGTTGCTAAGGGGATTGAATAAACATCACATAAGCGTACAAGGGCCGTTACGTCAGGCTCGTGTGGTTGGGCAGTTAGTGGGTCTCTAAAGAAAAAGATAGCATCCATATTATTTTGGGCAATCATTGCACCTATTTGCTGGTCTCCACCGAGCGGACCTGATTGAAAGCGGTGAACATCAAGCCCAGTAGCATCCATGATCCTTTGCCCAGTTGTCCCTGTGGCGAATAATTGATGTTTTGCAAAGATTGTTTTATAGGCAGTTGCAAATTGGACCAAAGCATCCTTCTTTTTATCGTGAGCAATTAAAGCAATGTTCATATCAAATAACCCCTATTCTAAGATATTTTCAAGTCCATATACAAAGCTATTTACTTTCATAACTGTTTCTACGGCAACTTTAACTCCTGACATAAACGAACTACGATTGTAGGAATCATGACGAATGGTTAATGTTTGTCCATCCGAACCTAACAAAACTTGTTGGTGGGCAATTAACCCAGGCAGGCGGACGGAATGAATATGCATGCCATCATAATCAGCACCTCTAGCTCCAGCGATTGTTTCTTTTTCACTAGGATGCCCTTGCTTTTTCGCTTCTCGAACAGACGATATCATTTCTGCTGTCTTTACTGCTGTTCCAGATGGGGCATCGAGCTTTTGATCGTGATGCATTTCAATAATTTCAATATCCTCAAAATACTTTGCCGCCATTTGAGAAAACTTCATCATTAAAACAGCACCAATAGCAAAATTAGGTGCAATAATGCAGCCTAATTGTTTTTCACGACAAATGGTCTCTAATTCTTCTAAATCACTTTTTGAAAAACCTGTTGTGCCAACTACTGGGCGCACATTATAGGTAAGGGCAATTTTTGTATGCAGCATCCCTACCTCAGGGGTTGTTAAATCGACTAATACATCTGCAGAGTTATTTTGCAAACATTTTTCTAGATCTGTATAAATAGGTATATCTAAAGGAGGAAATCCTTCCAAATCACTTAATTTCATCCCATCATTTTTATTGTCAATGACAGCAATGAGTTGGAATTGTTCTGTTGAATGAACAAGTGCAACTGCTTCGCGCCCCATCCTGCCACGAGGCCCAGCAATAATAATTTTAATTTTCTCCATCCTCTCCACTCCCAATGTCCTGATTAATTCTTGTCCAACGATTTTTATCTCTAGTCGCAAATTTGTTCATAACAATGTCATGTGCTTTTTCTAAATCAATATTTAAAGAGTTTGCAAAGCAAATAAGGACAAAGAAAAGATCGCCAAGCTCCTCTTCAATTGTTTTTTCAATTTCATCCGTTTTTTTAGGCTTTTCACCATAATAATGATTGACCTCTCTGGCCAGCTCGCCTAATTCCTCAGTCATTCTTGCCAGCATAGCAAGGGGACTAAAATAACCTTCCTTAAACTGACTGATATATGTATTCACTTCTCCTTGAAGCTCTTGAATTGTTTTGCCTTCTGCCAAAGTTCTCACCTCAATTTCTTTCTACTTACAAAATACCACATCTTTCATGTTAGCTAAATTATCTGCTTTTTACAAATGTTTTCAACAAGTAAATTTCTCTGATTGCCCCTCCAAAATTTTTCTTATATAATTAAACCGCTTGCAGAGAAGGAAAATAAAGTAAAGGAGGAAGATTATGATTTTACATATGAAACTAAAGAATATCATGTTAATCATACTTGGTGCGGCCATAATGTCTTTCGGATTGGTCAATTTTAATATGCAAAACAAATTAGCAGAGGGTGGTTTTACTGGTATTACCTTACTTTTCTATTTTTTGTTTAAATGGGACCCGTCCTATTCAAATTTACTTTTAAATATCCCTCTCTTCTTTATTGGCTGGAAATTACTAGGCCGAAATACTTTTTACTATACGATTATTGGGACGGTTAGTGTTTCTGTCTTTTTATGGATTTTTCAGAGAAACGCGATTGACATGCCTTTAAAAAATGATCTAACGTTAGCAGCTTTATTTGCAGGGGTGTTTACGGGGATTGGGCTTGGAATTATCTTTCGGTATGGCGGGACAACTGGAGGAGTTGATATTATCGCCAGGCTTGTCCATAAGTACACAGGGGGAACCATGGGGAAAACAATGTTCATTTTTGATGCCTGTGTCATTACGCTGTCATTGATAACATATTTAAACTATAAACAGGCTATGTATACTCTTGTTGCGGTTTTTGTAGGTGCTCGGGTTATTGATTTTATGCAGGAAGGGGCATATTCAGCAAGGGGAGCAATGATTATTTCGGATAAGAAAGAAGAAATTGCCAAAAGTATAATGGAAGAATTGGATAGAGGTGTTACCATTTTAAAAGGTTACGGTTTTTACACGAGAAGTGACCGTGAAGTCATTTACTGTGTTGTAGCAAAGAATGAAATTTTCAGGCTAAAAAGTCTTATCACTTCCATCGATCCTCATGCCTTTATATCGATATCTGTTGTTCATGACGTTCATGGAGAAGGATTTACACTTGACGAAAATAAAAAACCAATTGAACCATAATATAGAATGAAATGCTAAAGAAAACTCGCCGATTGGCGAGCCCCTAAGGGCGAAAACGGAAAAAAGCATCCCCCCGGCATCTTGTAAAGCATGTCCGCATTATGAAAAGTGATTTTTCTGTACAACTATTCGTTAATTTACTTTTATGCTTGATATTCCTGAATAGGCAGTGGATAAAAAAATAAAATGATTACAATTTCTAAATTGGACAGTAAAATAAGGCCTAAAAGGATTGATTACTTTTCTTGACACATAATTACACCTATATAATAGTAAAAAGTCGTTAAAATGTTGGACATATTTTTTTAAAATCATCCCTTAATACGGACATTTCATTACTTAATAACTTATTCTTCAGAACAAACCTCATCATTATTAATGGTAAAGTTTTGTTTTAAGTTGAGATTATATCACAACTATATTAACAAACTTTATTCTATAGTTACTCAAGAAGCAACGTAATCCATCAAAGGGAAAACTTCAAAATCAGTATAAAAGTTTTTAAATTATACTATAAGTGTCAATCGGAAGGATAAGTTTGAGGGTTAATTGGAAGCAATAAAAAATAAGATCCAGAAAACTGGGTCTTATTTTTTCAATGACATTTAATTTTTAATCTCTGTCATTTCTCATCCCAATAAACATAAGAACAAAACGAAGCAATTCTGCTACTGCCACAGCAGTGGCAGCTACATAAGTTAATGCTGCAGCATTTAAAACCCTTTTTGCTTCATATCTTTCGTCGTTTCTAATTAATTCGGAATTAACCATAACTTTTAATGCTCTTGAACTTGCATTAAATTCAACGGGAAGTGTTACAACTTGAAAAAGTACGGCTGCTGCCATTGCAATAATTCCAAGTAATAATAAATTTGCCGATGAAAGAATTAATCCTATAAAAATCAAAATAAACGAAAAGTTGGAGCCTATGTTAGCTACAGGTACTAATGCATGTCTTATATTTAAAGGTAAGTATCCGTTTTTATGCTGGAGGCAATGTCCAACCTCATGATTTGCTACAGAGATTGATGCAATGGATGTACCATGATAGTTTGCACTGGATAACCTAACAGTTCTTGAACTTGGATCATAGTGGTCCGATAAACTTCCCCCCACTTCTTCAACTCTAACGTCGTAAAGACCATTCTCATTTAATATTCTTCGTGCAGCCTCCGCCCCGGTTAAACCTGAAGAAGCTGGAACTCTTAAATATTTTGAATATGTGCTTCTCAAGTACATCTGGACTAACAACGGACCGACCATAATTAAAATAAAATAAAAAATGTAACCCATGAAACAAACTCCTTTAAAAAAACATAATGGTGGTATTGTTACCATGATATATTCACATTTTATAATATGTTAATGGCAATTATCCATTCTTACGCTCTCCAAACTGAACAATATTATTATTTTTAATTTTTTTAAATTCAAACTTTAATTTTAGATTCTCTTGTTTATATTTATTTAGTTCTGATGATTTTTTTAATTAAATGGATAAGAACTATTTAAAAGAGAAAAAATTGTTGACATGTCAACCTTATAGAGTTGTAAGTGTTACATTAGGTAACTTAGAATACTAAAAATCATCTATTTTTAGTCAAACGGTAGATGTTCACGTGATGTTAAACAAAATCATTTAATTAAAGATATTTTAAACCAGTGTATAAATCAATATTTTTGTTTTACCAAAAATAGACTAAATGAGTTTTGAAAGTAAAGGAAGTATGAAAAGATTAATGAGTTAAATAATGATTCAGTCTAAAACGCAAAAACACCTGGATATTCAGGCGTTTTTACGTACCAATTCCATTCATGTTAACGTTTGTTAAATGGTTTCTTTTACGGGTTCAACCAGTGTATTTTCCGGCCGCTTTAATCCTAAATTCTCCCGTAATGTGCTACCGGTATATTCTGTACGGAACAAACCGCGCTGCTGCAAGACCGGGATAACCGAATTCACAAAATCCTCAAGGCCTCCTGGTAAATAAGGGGGCATAACATTGAACCCATCTGCTGCCCCGTTTTCAAACCATTCCTGCATTTGATCCGCAATATGCTCAGGTGTACCCTTGATCTCCCGATGTCCGCGGGCCCCAGCTATCCGTTGATAGAGCTGGCGAATCGTTAATTTTTCCCGCTCGGCAAGATCCTTGACCAACTTAAAGCGGCTTTTCCCTCCATTTATTTGTTCCAGTTCAGGTAAATCCGGTAAAGGACCATCGACCGGATAACCTGATAAATCAACACTTAACTGACCGGACAATAAGGATACACCCGCTTCTTCAGGAATAAGCTCCTCCAGTAACTTTTTATTCTGCTCCGCTTCTTCTTCCGTTCTGCCAATGACAGGGAAGACGCCTGGCATGATTTTTAGCTCTTCTGGTGAACGGCCATATTTCGCCATTCTTCCTTTTACATCCGCATAAAAGGCTTGCGCTTCTTCAAGTGTTTGCCAGGCTGTAAAAATCACCTCGGCTGTACGGGCCGCAAGCTCTTTTCCCGCTTCCGAAGAACCGGCCTGAACGACAACAGGATGGCCCTGGACAGGACGGGAAATATTTAGCGGTCCAGAAACAGAAAACCATTCTCCTTTATGATTAATTGCATGGATTTTTCCTGCATCTGCATATTGGGCGGATTCTTTGTCAATTATAATGGCATCATCTTCCCAGCTGTCCCAAAGCTTTGTCACCACATCAACAAACTCTTCAGCCCGCTCATACCGTTTTTCATGGAGGAGCTGCTTTTCTAAATTAAAATTTCGTGCTTCTGTGTCCGTGCTAGATGTGACAACATTCCAGCCAGCACGGCCGCCGCTTAAATGATCAAGAGACGCAAACCGACGTGCGACATTAAACGGATCATTAAAGGTCGTGGATACCGTTCCGACAAAACCGATATGCTTCGTAACTGAAGAAAGGGCAGACAAAAGGGTAAAAGGTTCAAAAAGAGTACTGACGGTCTGGCCCAGCACCTTTTCATTTTTCCCTCTCACTGCATATCCGTCAGCAAGAAAAACCATGTCAAACTTCCCACGCTCTGCAGTTTGGGCAAGCCTTTTGATAAAATCAAAATTCATAATTTGACTGGCTTCTGCTTTTGGATGCCGCCATGCAGCGATGTGATGTCCAGGGATCATAAAAAATGCACCTAATTTCATTTCTCTTTTACTTTTTGTCATGTTACATTCCTTCTTTCTTTTATTGTTCGTTAGAATTGGTTTTCCAGCTCGAAAATTTCTTTTCTAAGGACACTAACAGATAATTTATAACCACACCAAGCAGGGAAATGGTAATAATGCCTGCATACATTTGCGGAATTTGGAAGTTCTGCTGCGAATAAGTAATCAGATAACCCAAGCCTTCCTTCGCTCCAACCATTTCAGCAGCAATCAACACAAGAATCGAAGCTGATCCTGACATGCGTATACCGGTAAAAATAGTCGGAATTGAAGCGGGCAAAATCACTTTATAAAACAATTTGTAAGGGGGAAGCCCCATTGATTTAGCTGATTTAATCAGCAGCGGATCAACATTGCGAACAGCATTAATCGTATTTAACAAAATCGGAAACGTGCAGGCAAACAAGACGATCGAAACTTTAGAGGTTTCACCAATCCCCAGCAGCAAAATGAAGACCGGTAATAACGCTAAGGCAGCTGTATTACGAAACAACTCCAATACAGGGTTTAACAATTCATTTGCCAGCGGGTACCAGCCAATCACAAGCCCTAAAGGAATCGCGATGAGAATGGCCAGCCCGAATCCCAAAAGCGAACGAAGAATACTTGCCTTAAAGTGGGCAAACAGGTCACCTGAAATGACTAATCCCCACAAGCTCTCTGCAACTTTTGAAAAAGGCGGAAAGAAGGTAGGATCCACTAATCCAATTCGCGGAGCAATCTCCCAAAGGCCGAGTAAAAACAAAATGATAATCGATTGTTTTACAAACTTTTTCACCCAATGAAAAGAAAAAAGAATGCGTTGTGATGGTTGCATTGGAGCTGTAATGGATTTACCAAAACTAGCCATTTTTATCACCTCTTAGTTAAATTTTTAAGCTGGTAGACCCCTTTTCTCAATGGTTTGCGCTTTGCTTACTTCTTCACGCAGCAAATCCCAGATTTGGCGGCGGGCGAGGGCAAACTCTGTTGTTGAACGTAAATCATCTTCCTGGCTAGTGGAATGAAGCGGATTATCAATTATTTGTTTGATTGTTCCCGGACGGGAAGTCATGACTGCCACACGCTGTCCTAAATACACCGCTTCATCAATCCCATGGGTAATGAATACAATCGTTTTTTTTGTCTGCTCCCAGATTCGAAGCAATTCGGTTTGCAACGTTTCCCGCGTTTGCGCATCCAGGGCTGCGAACGGTTCATCCATTAACAAAACCTCCGGATCAAACGCCAAACTCCGGGCAATGGCCACACGCTGCTTCATTCCGCCTGATAGTTCGTGCGGAAAACGATCGGCGGAACCAGATAATCCCACGAGTGACAAGAAGTATTGCGAAATTTCAGCTCGCTCTTTTTTAGGGACACCTTTTGACTCTAAGCCAAATTCAATATTTCCTTTCGCAGTTTTCCACGGCAATAACGCATACTGCTGGAAGACAATCCCCCGGTCTAAACCGGGGCCCTCAATTGGTTTTCCATCCATTAGAATTCTTCCTGAAGTTGGTCTTGTTAACCCGCCTAAAAGATCAAGCAAAGTCGATTTTCCGCAGCCTGATGGACCTACTAATGTAAGGAACTCTCCACTGTTTACGGAAAAATGAACATTTTTAATGGCTGTAAATTCCTTAAACGCTCCCTTTTGCTCTGAATCCCTTACTTTAAAGACCTTGCTGACATGTTCAAACTGAATTTTTTCTATCATATGCACACCTCATTTCTTCTTTAGTTCATCCTTATATGGATTAAATTCATTTGTATAGAGATCCTTCACTTTTACTTGACCTTCCTTGAATTCACCGTTTTTCTTCAGCCAGTCAACCCAAATTTTAAATTCCTTTTCCTGAATTATTCCCCCTTTCGCCGCTATGCCGGTACTCTTCCAAAATTGAATCGCGTTTGTATCTTCTTTACGTCCCCGTTTCTTAATAATGGATTCATATCGGGCAATCACTTCTTCGCGTGGGTGTGTACGTGCCCATTCAATCGCTTTTGCTGTAGCCTCAACAAACTTTTTCACTGTATGCGGATTTTGTTGGATAAATTTTTCGGTAAAGACATAGCTGCCGGCCGTAAACGAGCCAAACAAATCATAATCACTAAATAGCTTTTTGACCCCGCCTCTTTGAATGGCAAGATCCCCCAGCATACCGGTCATTACCGCCACATCAATTTGTTTCTGACGCAGTGCCTGCTCGGTATTCACCGGCGGCAGAACGACGAGAGTGACTTTCTTTATTTCGTCATCTGTTAATCCATTTCGTTTTAAATATTCTTTTAATACAAATTCGGCATGTGCTCCCATTGTATTCATCCCGACTTTTTTTCCAATTAAATCACGGGCACTTTTGATCGGGCTGTCATTCAATACATAATAGCCGGTGTATGTATCCTTATCACTGCCATAATAACCAATAACTGACTTTATCGATGCACCGCTTGCAATTAATTTGGCAATCGCTCCGTTAAAAGCACCACCAAAATCTGTTTGACCGGTCGCAGCGTTTTGAATGGAGGCAGGACCGCTTGTTTGATTTCCAATCCATTCAAGTTTAATCGGGCCAAGATAGCCTAAATCCTCTGCCAACTCCGGATAAAGTACACTACCGGCTGAACCCTCATATCTTATTTTCAGCGTTTCATACCCGCCATCTCCTTTTGCTGCCTTTGCTCCTGTTGTTTTCTCCTGGCATCCTGCCGAGATCAACACTGATAAAACAACTAATAATAATAGTACTTTGGTTTTCCAACTCTTCATGACTGTCCATTCCTCTCTCTTAAACTTTAATCCAATCATCCAATTGAAAACTCCTTTACAGAAAGTAAGAAAGATTTTCAGTAAAGAACACCAACAAATAAAAAAACCGGAGCCATCTCTTTTTTGAAAAGAAAAGTCTCCGGTTGTCCGGTTGGAAAATAAATATCATATTGGATTACTTGGTTTTCACTAATCCTACCAGTTCTGTTTTTAACCGTCAACATAAAATTTAAAATATTCTAAAAACATTTTCAGTGTGGGGGTTCTTGTGGTTCTTTGATTGGCAAATAAGAATCATTCCAAAAAATTTATTTAAATAAAAGAATTGACATATTTTTAACAGCATTTTAGAATACACATTAACCCGATATGAATTAAAGAATTTAATGCTGACCAGTCAACTGGAAGCCAGAGCGAAATGCTCTGGCTTTCTTTCGTCTTATCGGTTATCATCAATGCCGCTTTCGCGGACAAAAAACAGGGAGGCAATAAAATGAGTAATGTAAATGAAGTGCAACAAGGAGCAGAAATCGTAGTAAAACCAGTGGCTGGACGTATTGGGGCAGAAATATCAGGGGTTAAACTTTCCAGGGATCTTGACGACAACACTTTTAAATCCATTCATGAAGCAATCTTAAAGTATAAGGTTGTGTTCTTCCGGGGGCAGAATCATCTTGATGATCAAGAACAGGAAGCATTTGGACGACTGCTTGGAAATCCGGTCTCTCATCCAACTGTTCCAGTAAAAGACGGCACAAACTATATTTTAGAACTGAATTCTGATCATGGCGGCAGGGCCAATTCATGGCATACAGATGTAACGTTTGAAGCAGCATATCCGAAATATTCGATTTTACGGGGAGTGGTGGTACCAGAAGCAGGCGGTGATACGGTTTGGGCAAACACAGCCACTGCTTATGAAAATCTGCCTGCAGAATTGCGAAATCTGGCCGAT
>JAUZQA010000869.1 GCA_030705665.1 Bacillota bacterium | reverse complement strand
TTTTGTTGCTGAAGCATAAATAACCAAACCTTTTGTATCGGCAAACGTCTTGACATTCTTAGTATCTGTACCATCTGGAACTGGAGGCAATGATAACGTATATGTTTCATTAAATTTCATATTTGGATATTTATCTGCCCAGTAAGGGATTGTCCAAGGACCAACGTCAATAAATACCCCAAGACCACTTTCAAATGGATCTGTTACTTGTCTTGTTAATAATGCGTTATTTTTACGAAGATCATCCATCAATTGTAGGACTTGCTCGCCTGCTGTTTTATTAGCAGTAAATTTGCTACCTTCAACAAATTTATTACCATTAGAAGCTGCATCATATAACATGAAGAAGTCAAACCATCTTTTCCATGCTGTAGGATCTGCTAAGTCTGCCTTAGCCCATACATATTTATCAGGGAATTTTTCTTTTAATTTTTTAGCTACATCTAACATTTCACTGTAAGTTTTAGGCGGTTCATTGTAGCCAAGCTGTTTTAAAATATCAATTCTCCAGCCAAATAACATGGCGTTTGAGTATATTGGTAATACATATTGATGGCCGTCTGCAAACTTCCAGCCCTTCATAGTATTTGTCATATTACGCTCTTTTTTTACTTGATCAAACCCATTCAAAGTATCTAACGGAACCAGAGCTTTACTGTCAGCTAATTGTGCCGCAAATCCGCGGTTAATATTTTCTGACATCGTCGGAGCACTTCCTCCGGCAATCGCCGATTGGATACTTGCTTCAGATGTAGGGCTTTCCTTCATTGGGCTAACATTTACTTTGATGTTTGGATTTGCTTTCGAAAACTCATCAGCAATCCCTTTCCAATACACCTGCTGTGTTGGGTTTGGTGCTGCCCAGAATTCAATGGTTGTCACGCCATTTTTGGAAGTGTCACTTTTTGCTGTGGTATTTCCAGTCGAACATGCTGCAAGTGATGATACAGTAAGAGAGGCTGCAGCGATCAGCGATGCTACTTTTCCTATTTTCATCCAAATACCCCCAATTTTATTAATAAGGTGAAAAAATTAATCTAAAAATAATTGATAACGCTATCATCAGTGCTTAAAAAGAAATATGGAATGCTCAAAAGTTACGTGTAATGATCCCTCATTTCCAAATGATTTTAAATTACAAATTGAGTTAATTCCCTTTTTTGTAACGCTTAATCTAACGTTACAAACACATTATTACACCTTATTTTTAGGTTGTCAATCAAATCTCAAGAAAAAAGTAATGAAAATTTATTTGCTGACAAAATTACAAATCCCTTGTAATTTTATTTTTGTAACGTTACAATATAATTACTAATCAAAGAAAGACTAAATAGAACATTTATATGAAAGTTGGGGCGATTAACAAATGGTAAAAAAAGTGACAATGCAAGATATCGCCGATCATTTAAAGATCTCCAAAAACTCCGTTTCACAAGCATTGTCTGGAAAACCCGGAGTGAGCGAAGAGACAAGGCGGCTTGTACAAAATACAGCGGATGAATTAGGATATTCCTACTCTAGAATCAGCAAACCCTTGAAGGTTGAAAAAAATACTCCCTGTAACATTGCCTTAATTGCTTCAGAATATGCTTTTTCCCTTAAAAGCTTT
>JAUZQA010000868.1 GCA_030705665.1 Bacillota bacterium | reverse complement strand
TCTAAGCGATCTTTAGGAATTAAAGTTTCTAATGGAATACCGCCAGCGTAGGAATAGCGAACAAGCGGAACCATATCATCACCATGACCACCTAAAACAAATCCAGTAATATCTTTGACAGAAAGATTTAATTCCTGAGCAATAAATGTTCTAAAACGAGCTGAATCAAGAACACCTGATTGCCCAATTACGCGATGTTTAGGAAATCCTGATTCTTTGAATGCCGTATAAGTCATGGCATCCACAGGGTTTGATAAAACAACAATAATTGCGTTTGGAGAGTATTTTGCAACATCCTTTGCAACGGCTCTCATGATCTTTTGATTGGTTTGAACTAGATCATCACGGCTCATACCTGGTTTTCGGGCAATACCGGCAGTGATGACGACAATATCAGAATCCTTGGTGTCTACATAGCTTGATGTACCGAGAATGTTGGCATCGAATCCTTGCACAGGGCTTGCTTCAAGCATATCCAACGCTTTCCCTTTTGTTGGATTTTCCATTTGTGGAATATCAACTAAAACAACATCAGATAATTCTTTTTGAGCAAGTAAAAACGCAGTTGTTGCTCCAGTAAAACCTGCACCAATAACAGAAACTTTTTTACGATTTAATCCCATTGTCATTCTCCCCTTTGTTCGCAATTATCTATAAAATTTTAATCGAACTTTTGGAACCATTCAAAAAGATTGCTCGCCTTAATCCATGTTTTTAATTAAAATATCACCAAACTCAGAACATTTAACTTCAGTAGCACCATCCATTAAACGTGCAAAATCATAGGTTACAACTTTATTTTCAATTGATTTTTCCATTGATTTTACAATTAATTTTGCAGCTTCTGTCCAGCCTAAATGTTCTAACATTAATACTCCTGACAAAATTTCAGATGAAGGATTTACTTTATCTAGTCCAGCATATTTAGGCGCTGTACCATGTGTTGCTTCAAAAATAGCATGGCCAGTTTCATAGTTAATATTGGCTCCTGGTGCAATACCGATACCGCCAACTTGTGCTGCAAGTGCATCAGAAATGAAGTCTCCGTTTAGATTCATTGTAGCTACTACATCAAATTCACGTGGTCTTGTTAGGATTTGTTGTAGGAAGATATCTGCAATAGCATCTTTAACAAGAATTTTCCCAGCTTTTTCAGCATCCGCTTGAGCCTGATTAGCAGCCTCTGCACCTTGCTCATCTTTAATGCGGTCATATTGTGCCCAAGTAAAGACTTTATCTCCAAATTCTTTCTCGGCTAGCTCATATCCCCAATTTTTGAACGCACCTTCAGTAAACTTCATAATGTTTCCTTTATGAACAATTGTTACTGATTTACGGCCTTCTTTAAGTGCATAGTTAATAGCTGCACGAACTAAACGAGTTGTTCCTTCTTGAGATACAGGTTTAATTCCGATTCCTGATGTTTCTGGGAATCTAATTTTTGTAACACCCATCTCATTCTGAAGAAAATCAATTACTTTTTTAACTTGTTCTGTTCCCATTTGATATTCAATACCTGCATAGATATCTTCAGTATTTTCACGGAAAATAACCATATCAGTATCTTGTGGACGTTTAACAGGTGATGGTACACCTTCAAACCATCTTACAGG
>JAUZQA010000867.1 GCA_030705665.1 Bacillota bacterium | reverse complement strand
TTTAAAGACATGAAAGGTAAAGTTGCCCTCATCCAAAGAGGAGGCTTAACCTTTACCGAGAAGGCCAAAAACGCTCAGGCGGCGGGGGCAATCGCGGTGTTGATCTACAACAATACGGCCGGGAGCTTTAGCGGAAACCTGGAGCGGCCGTTACCGATCCCTGTTGGTGCACTATCTAAGCGGGATGGCCAATTTTTGCAAAAAAAACAGAAGCTCACAGCCCGACTTAATATAATAGAAGAAAAAGATCAATTAGCTGACTTTAGTTCGCGGGGGCCGGTGACAGGTTCATGGGAGATAAAGCCGGATTTGGTGGCGCCAGGTGTTGCCATCAATTCGACAATTCCCGGAGGATACTTGGCCTTGCGCGGAACGAGCATGGCTGCGCCGCATGTTGCGGGGGCTTGTGCCTTATTAAAACAGGCCCACCCAAACTGGTCACCCGCGCAAATAAAAGCCGCGCTTATGAATACTGCACTGCCACTAGTGAAAAAGGACCAATCACGCTATCGTACCTTTGAACAGGGGGCGGGACGGATAAGGGTCGACCAAGCGATGAAAACAGATTCACTAGTTACCCCAAGTTCGCTCCAATTCGGCAAATTTCAACTAGCCGGACAGGAGAATCGCCATAAAGCCTATGTAACGGTTGAAAATACAAGCGATCATCAGCAAACCTATTCCTTTAAGCTGCCGTCTCCTGCAGAAGGATTGATGTGGAAGTTTCCGCTTTCGTTTACACTTGAGCCGAAAGAAAAGAAGGAGGTTGAGATCGACCTGACAATCGATCCGGAACACTTTAAACAAAAGCTTTATGATGGCTATCTTACATTAAAGGCGGGATCGGCAGAAATTCAGCTGCCATATATTTATGTGCTCGAGGAACCCAATTATCCTCGGGTGATGGGATTTGATTTTGGTGCAGGCGACAAGCCGGGGACGTATCGGTATGAGGTATATTTACCTGGAGGTGCCGATGAATTTGGGATTGCCTTATTTGATGAACGCGATTATCGGTTTGTCGGATTTTTGGATATCGGGAGGAATGTCGAAAAAGGGTTGTTGAAAAAAGAGATAGCAGCTGATCGGCTGCCTGCAGATGGTAATTATTTAGCAAAAGTATTTGCAAAAAAATACCAAAAAGAGGATTTTATCGAAACGGTCATAACAATTTTAAAAAATAAGTAGAATTTGGCAGCATTATGCTACCTTTTGTTATATAATAGAATAGGCAAAATGACAAAAGTGTACATATTTATTCATACAGTACTCTTAACCGTTACTTGCATTTATGTATAATAATTCCAAGTAAAAAATTTGTCATTTTTGTGAATATTATCTCCCTAAATCAATTGACATTGTCAAATGCCTATTGTATGCTAAACGAGGGTATTGCTTGGTAGGGTTTTCACACCAGGAAATGCAATGATAATTGTCACAGAAGGCTAGGATTTTATACATAAATTTACTTCAACTTGAATCTCATTCTCTTCCAGTGAGGATGTGAAAATATGAGCCAACAGGATAAAAATAAGCGAAACCCGTTTCAGGCAATGACATTAATGTCGCAAATTGTCTCCCAGTTAGTCGGGTGCATCCTCATAGGAATTTTTGC
>JAUZQA010000866.1 GCA_030705665.1 Bacillota bacterium | reverse complement strand
GATAACGGGACAGTATACAGCCAGTTGCTATCGAAGATTATAGTCGAGGAGATTGTTGAAGGGAACTATCCAGAGTTAGCTATCTACCTGCAAGAACGTCCTATGCTAAACAATCGTTGATAAATGGGGATTGTTATCTCCATTTTTCTTTTTTATAGTTTAATTTACGTCCTTATTGTTATATGTAATTTGGATTACAATAAGCGCTTTAATCAACTCGAATCGGCATATTGATAAAAAAACCGATTCGAGTTGATTACTTCAAACAATTTCAATCCTGAAAAACTATCTGTGAAATACATGGATGGGATTACTATTACAGAACCCATTATTCCAAGGCGCTACACGCATACTCACTCTGATTTAACTGGAGATCTATTTTTAACCATTGGAATTCATTATGCCTGGGATAAAATCCTGTCCTTAATTAAGTAACCAGCGAAAATAAAATAAGCAGAGTTTTTCAGTTAAATGCAGAATGGAGCTCGCTTCGGGATATATAAGGGGAGGTTTTCCGCTTATACAAAGCAAAATCCCTCATTATTTGGTTACATTTCAAAGAATTTTTGTCTCTCCACCTTGCAAACTCTAAGAGAAAAATTTTTGTACCATTCCTTTTTCCCTCTATCTTGTGCTACTCGATGTACTGAATTTTCCTTCCAACCTTTTATCGCTTCTAAAGAATCCCAATATGAAACTGTAATTCCACAGCCCTCATCTCGAGCACTTTCCATACCTAAGAATCCTTTTTGCTGGGAAGCCAACTGTACCATTTCTTCAGCCATTTTCTCATAGCCCCTATCACCTAGGGTTCGCTGTGATGCAAAAATCACTGCGTAATAAGGTGGCTCAGGCGTTTTTGCAATTCCACTCATATTCATTTTTTCCCCCTTAAAAGAATTCTTCATATAAAGCAACTTCCACTTTCTTACGAATATCCCTTCTTTTCTTGATATTTTAAATGTAAAAAAGACACTCACTTTATATGTCCTTTGGCATGGATTTCCCAAAGTTAATTTTAAAAAATCAATATATACCAGCGCCTTCAGAAAAATAAATCAATGACAAGAAAGAAGGGATTGGATTTTTAGTTGAGTTTACTTATAAAATATATTCTGGCAGTTAATATTATGGTCATTGTATTTTTTACAATGTTAAGGAAACACCAATATAAAACGCCCAACCTCTCAATTAAATGCTAAGAAATTGGGCGTTTTCATTATTTAATAAAGCTCCCGATTATAGAATAAGATGCTGCGTATTATTCTCGTATTGCGATTTATTAAAATCACTGGATACATCCAACTATACCGTATTCCATCTAATCCAATTCATTCAATATTTTTATGTGTATCAAGATCGGATTGCTTGGTTTAGACATCTCACACGTATTTCATTCTTAAATGGGTACGGAAACCGAGCAATAATACGAGCAAAAGTATACCAACAAAAATAATAACTCTGTCTAATTTTTTATTAGTAATATACTTATTGCTTAAACTATATAATTTCAGTCCAAGAAAGCCACCAACAGTATTTGTAATTACATCTGTTATGTCTGTCGCTCCAATAGCGAAGATAAATTGAATGAATTCAAAAGTAAGGCTTAAAACCAGT
>JAUZQA010000865.1 GCA_030705665.1 Bacillota bacterium | reverse complement strand
CGAGAACCTGTATTTGATTAGCATCATATGCTTGTTCTTGGACTTCTTTCTGTTCCATAGTCAATTAAGTTCACCTGCACTCTCTTTACTCAAATAATCTATTTTAACATGATAAGAAAGTATCATTTATACCTTGAGAACAATCCAGCTTTGGCATCAAAGAGCCACTTTTAGCCTTCAATCTTGTACATTCATAAAATTTGAGCGTTTTTTTAAAGTACTTGAAGAATAGGGGGATAAGTATACATGGTCTTTTGTGATAATAATGGATTTAAATGAACTCTTTGTCAGATTATTTAAATTCACCTTATGTCTTTTTAAAAACTTCTCATTCAAAAGGGACGAATCTCCACTTTGTTTATCTACGATCGCAATAATATCCCTTACACGAATCGTATGTTCTTCTCCAATATGAATGTACATGAACCCACCTCATTGAACTTGTTCCATCTGTCCGGATTCCACTTTAAAAGTTGATGCTTCCTTTAGTGTCTGGTGATCAATACCATCCACACTTGTTGTAGTTACAAATGTTTGAACCTTCCCTTGAATCGTATTGAGCAAATGGGACTGGCGATAGTCGTCTAATTCAGATAAGACATCATCAAGTAATAAAATGGGATATTCTCTCATTTCGGAATGGATTAATTCAATTTCAGCAAGTTTAACAGACAAGGCAGTGGTCCGTTGCTGGCCTTGTGATCCATATATTTGAACATCGTGGCCATTGACAAAAAACTGCAAATCATCACGATGTGGTCCAAACAAAGTTGTTCCTCGTTCAATTTCTCGATTTTTAACTTTATTAAATTTTTCCTCAAAGGACACTACCATTTTCGACATTTCTTGTGTTTCTAATACATCCACTGAAGGTTTATATTCAATTTTTAATGTTTCTAACCCTCTGGAAATGCCGGAGTGGATTGGTTGTGCCCAATTTTCAAGCATTCGAAGAAATTCGAACCGCTTAATCACAATTTTAGCTGCTATTTGAATAAACTGTTCTGTTAGGATCTCTAATACAGTTTGGTCCGTTTGTTTTTTTATTTGCAGCAGTTTTAAATATTGATTTCGTTGATGTAGGATTTTCTGATATTGGCTTATATCGTGTAAATAAATTGGAGATACCTGACCAATTTCCATATCAATAAAACGGCGCCTTACCTGGGGGCTGCCTTTTACTAGATAAAGATCCTCCGGTGCAAACATAACAACATTAAAGTTTCCGACATACCGGCTTAGCTTTTGCTGTTCAATATGGTTGCACTTTGCCTTTTTTCCTTTTTTTGAAATCAGCAGCTCCATTGGCAGCGGACCGTATTGTTTTTGTATTCTACCTTCTATTTTAGCATAATCCGCGTCCCAGCGAATAAGTTCTTTATCGCTTGAAGTACGGTGGGATTTGGCCATTGCTAAAACATAGATGGATTCCATGACATTTGTTTTTCCTTGAGCATTTTCACCCAAAATAACATTAACTTTATTTTCAAAAGAAATATTTAGTTCCTGGTAATTCCGATAATTTCTTAATGATAACTGCTCAATATACATGTAGGTATCCTCACTAAAAAAGGGGAGGTCATGCCTTACCTTGCCCTTTTTCCTAATATACATGGG
>JAUZQA010000864.1 GCA_030705665.1 Bacillota bacterium | reverse complement strand
TTTTTTAAGATGTCATCAAATTGGGATAATGGCAATGGGTTTATTCCTTTTCCTAGCTCAATGGTAAAGGCAGGGCGTTTAAATTCCTGTAAAAACCAATCTTTATACCCACCATGGCTATCAATATATCGAACTGCTTTATATCCGCTTTTCAACTCAAATTCTTTGGCCATTTCTGTAGACTCCTCCGGCTCATGCCCCTCATATCCCCAATAAAATTCCTCACCTTGGGTATGTAATGCTAGGCAATAATCAAATTGATTACTTTTTGCCAGTTCAGCCATCGCGATTGCCTCAGGCTCTGTCAAAGGCGCCTCCCCCGGATAATCCCTCGGTGAAGGTTGTTTTGGTGCCTTTCTCTTTTTATCAATTTCCCAATTTGCCGGATACTGCTTATTTAAGTCTATCCCACGAATATTTGCCTTCCAATGAACAAACTCCTCGCTGCCTTCATTCAGCTTCATTACATTTTCACGAACTTCTAAAGGGGGTCCATTTAAAACAAGATCAACTCCATCAGGGTTCACCATTGGAACTATGGAAAGTTCAATATTATGGTAGCAAGTTAAAGGATTCTCCCCCTTAAGAGACGTGTCATTTGTTAAAGAAAGTAAATAGGAATTTAGCAAACGCAGCAAAATTAAACTTGTAATCCATTCATTAGCATGAAAAGCACCATTGAGATGAACCTTTTTGGTCCCTTTTCCTACTTTAATTTCTTGGATTGGTCTACCTAGGACACTCCTGCCAATTGTGCTCACCTTTATAAAGGGATAGATATTTTTTAGTTCATGCAGCATTTCATTTAGTTTTCTATAATCACAAGGCTTATTTGTCTGAACCGATATATTGTGCACTCTTTTAGCAAGAATAAGCGAATCTCCGGGGTTTAAACTGTTAGAAACATATTGGGGGTTAAGAATCCTAATTACATCTAATTTTATTTTTTGCCTTGCCGCAATACTCGAAAGTGAGTCCCCTGATTTCACCAAATATGGAAAGGTTACAAAGCCAGGAATAAAGAGAATATCCCCGATTGTAAGCATGACCGGATTCACTTGACGATTTGAATCGATCATTAATTCTAATGGCAGTCCAAACAATTGACTTAAATATCCTAACGAATCTCCCTTCCGTACATGAACCTTCATCCGTCATCCCCCTCATATATTAAAATCCATATGTTGCAAATGGGAAAAAGATGAATGCATCAGCTATTTGATCCTGTTACGCCTGGGGCCTATCTTAATGTATATTTACTGTCTTTGCTTCTCCCGCTCTAATTGAATCTCATGCCTCAAGATTAGAAGTGCTGTTTGGTACTCTCTTGTTTCAATTAACTGGGAATGATATAGCTCCCTTAATTCTGCTTCCATTAATTCAAGATCTGCTGCCCGTTCACCAATATAAATAATTGTTCCAAATTGTTTCAAAAACTGTTGAATATCATAAATTGTTTTCATTTCTATCTCCTTTTATTTTATGGGATGGAGAACACACTTAGTATAATCTAAAGCACTTTTTGTCACAAGAAGCGAATTTTTAAAATTAATTTTTCCTATATTAGCTGCATTTCTTGGTCAAGCATCCCATATATCTTAAATGGGAAGTTACAAAAAG
>JAUZQA010000863.1 GCA_030705665.1 Bacillota bacterium | reverse complement strand
TAGAAAAATGTCTCAGCCGAATAAGGGAATTAATAACTTTAAACCTTAACTCCGATGAATTAGGGAATAAGTATTGAATATTGGCCTCATATTCCAAATCATGAGACATATTGCAATTCATTTTTTTCAAAATGATATATTCCCTATTAGGGAATGTAAATAACAAACCAAAGTTTCCATATTAGAGGCGATTGTTATTGAAAATTTATGAATTGGAATTACTTATTCCCTATAGATGGCGGAGTTAAGGTTATATATAACTAAAATACCTTTTAATTTCGATGCTTCTTTTTGGACATATTGGCGTCACATTGGGTGTATTCTTTGGACTTGCATTTTTCATACCACAATTAAGGATCATTATAGATCCAACATATCTGGTTATTGGATCGCTCCTTCCAGACTTAATAGATAAACCTATAGGAGTGATTATCTTTTCTTCTACCATTGCAAATGGACGGACGATAGCTCATACATTGTTATTTTCTTTTTGTCTCTTTCTGACAGGTTTATACTTATATGATAAAAGAGGAGATGTCAAAATCCTAACCCTTGCGTCATGTTCCATTTTTCACCTTCTGGAAGATCGGATGTGGGCCTCGCCCCGAACTTTATTTTGGCCTTTCCTAGGATGGCGTTTCCGTAAAAATCCGCATCATACTGGGCTGAAATATTTATTAATGCTTTTTAAAAGATCTTTTCGACAGTTATAAAAAAGGTGGATATTTATGGAGCTCATCCTCAACAATTTTATTGTTATATATAGAAAAGCAATATTCCAAACGTATGCATAGGTTTTGAAGTAAAACCTCTGTATTTCCAGAACTTTAGGTACACTACCATCAGGTTTTAACGTAAAAGCTGATGGTTAAAGAGTGGTGTGCAATGTGCAAAGGAATCTGTAAATTCTAATTTACGACACATAGGTTTTGCAAATTTGCTGTAAAATCACAGTAATAATTAGTCAGGTACAGAAAATCGACATATTTTATAAGTTTGGAAAATACCAATATTTTGTTCAAAGTGTTGTCTTTATCGAGTCAGAAATTTTACCAAAAATCAATCATGAGACGCTTAGTTTAGAAGTTAAGATGAAATAAGGCATTGCTTATTAAAAACGGTTAATAATAAATCGCTATTAGCATTATCAAAGCAGATATTAATACGTAAAATAATCCGGGTATGAAGTGAGCCCAAAAACCTGGGCGAATTCTACCGAAATGTTGCGCCTGTACTAGTTCTTCTTCTGCGAAAAAAGATTCTGGATATGTATGTATAAAAGCTTCATATATTCTGTAGTACCCAAAATCGAAAAACGAAGCAAGGCTAATTAAAATGAGATTTGAAAGGCCTCCAATTGTCGAATCGAAATTGATATTAAAATTTCCAAGAAGGCTAAATAGAAGTGAAAAATGCATTAACGGTACAATGAATAAAATAATCCATGCAACCAATGCGCGCTTTAAATTATGAGATCTACCTCTCCAAGCATTGTATAGGTCCCATGGTTTATACTCTTGATTAGCACGATCTATAATCAAAGAGAAATAGATTGCAAAAAATAGTGAAAACAATTCTTGTGCATCGTTAAAAACCATACTCTACCAATTTTTAATCTATT
>JAUZQA010000862.1 GCA_030705665.1 Bacillota bacterium | reverse complement strand
CGCACTAATTGAGTGCGTTTCATTAAAATAGTTTAACCTTTTATTTACCTTACCATCGAGATGTAGTCAATTCCTACTGGATCCAAACCGTTTACACGCAAGCTTTGATTGATTTGTCCTCGGTGATGCTGACCGTGGAGCGCAACATGTGTGAGGATATCACCAATGGAGTTTAAGAACAGTTTTCCCTGGGTATTTTTATACGAAATTTCTCTTTGGAGATCATCTTCTGATAAATTATTAAGCAAAGCTGAAAACCTTGCCTCGTTTTCCTTTACCAACTTTGCACAAGCTTCCAGGTTCTCTTCACCCCAAACATGCAAATTCGAGGAATCCTCTTCCGTTATTCTTGTGTACCATATCTGTTCTGCGAGCAGAATATGTGAAAACAAGCGGGTAACGCTTTCATTTTTAGTTTGAGTGTTCTGCAAATAGGTTAAAATTCGCTTGTTTGCCCAATTTAGGTGTTTATACATTTTAAAAATTGTTTCCAACGAAAACTCCCCCCTTTTTAGAAAAATATGTATGTTAAAACTCCCTCAAATAAAGAGGGAGTTTTTATTAAGCAATAGATTCTTGCAGTTTAACAATCTCTAATGATTTAATATGATACCCTTCAACTTCGAGGATCGTAAATTCATAATCATTGTAATGAACTTTATCACCTTCGGCGACATCAATTTTTTCAGACATCATCCATCCGCCAATTGTATCCATATCAGAATGATCGATATCCAAACCAAATAAATCGTTTACATCTTCTATTAAGACTTTCCCATCAACAACTGTTTTGTTTTCATTTATTTGATTAATTTCCGGCACTTCATCTCCATCGAATTCGTCCCGAATATCTCCGACAATTTCTTCGAGAATGTCCTCTACCGTCACTAATCCGGCAGTACCACCGTATTCATCAATTAAAATAGCCATGTGAACACGTTCTTTTTGCATCTTAACTAATAGAGTTTGGATTGGAATCGATTCAATTACTTGAATTACAGGACGAACATACTGGCCGATTGAGGTCTCAACATTCATCCCTTTAATATATTCTGTCAGGACTTCTTTCATGTTTATCATACCGACAATATGGTCCTTTTCACCATCAATTACTGGGTATCTCGTATAATTTTCTATTGAAACGATTTCTAAGCATTCTTTTAATGTTTGATTTTGATCAAAAACAACAATCTCGGTTCTTGGGACCATGATTTCTTTTGCAATGCGATCATCAAATTCAAAAATGTTATTTACATATTTATATTCAGATTGGTTGATTTCCCCGTTTTTGTAGCTTTCTGAGATGATCAATTGTAGTTCTTCTTCAGAGTGAGCATTTTCATGTTCGGTTGCTGGCTTTAAGCCAAACAAGCCAACGACAAAACGAGCAGAACCATTTAAAGCTTTAATAAAAGGATACATGATTCTATAAAATAACATCATCGGTCTGGCAAAAATCAATGTTAACTTTTCCGCCTTTTGAATGGCGAATGTTTTTGGAGCCAATTCTCCAACAACAACATGAATAAATGTCACACAAGCAAATGCGAGAATAAATGACGTAATACTTGCAATAGACTCAGGTAAGTGAAGAGACTTTAATAACGGATGAATGATTTGG
>JAUZQA010000861.1 GCA_030705665.1 Bacillota bacterium | reverse complement strand
TAGATAGGGGAATTTATGAAGCATTCTGACTCGATTACGATCTTTCAGCTTACATTAATGGTCACGACATTTTGTGGCATTAAAAATCATGTGCTGCTCATCCCTCCCTTATTACAAATGGCAGGACGAGATGGCTGGATGTCATGTATTGTTGCTCTTTTATTTATCTTGGTTTGGGGTTTTCTCTTAATTTTTATTCATAGAGGGACACAGCAGCAACACTTGACATTGTGGTTCAAAAATACAGTAGGTACTCCCATCGCCTTTGTTTTTACGTTATTAATCTGTTTTGTTTTATTTACGATTGCAGTTGCTGACTTACGGGAGACCGTTTCATGGACGAAAAACATTTATATGCCAAATACCCCTTCTTGGGTGCTAGCACTATCGTTGTCTTTGCTCTGCTTTCTTACTGCAGCTTCTAACCTGCGAACGATATCCATCATAAATTTTTTGATGATATTTTTTTTAGTTTCAGTAGGGACATTTGTAGCTATTATCAACATTCCATTAAAAAATTACCAACTGCTTCTTCCCTTTTATGAAAATGGGCCTATACCCATATTAAAAGCATCCATCTATCCTGCAAGTGGGCTGGTGGAACTTATGATGATGTTGTTTCTTCAACATAAAATAGAGGGCCCAATTCGTTATCGGCATATCTTAATAAATGCATTCATCTTGGTCATTTTAATAATCGGTCCATTAATCGGCTCCATTACAGAATTTGGACCTAGTTTAGCGGCAAAGCAACGTTATCCTGCCTATGAACAATTGGGGCTTGCGAGACTAGGGTCATTTGTTGAACATCTGGATTATTTATCTATCTTTCTATGGCTCTCTGGTGTATACATCCGCATTTCCACTGTTCTTTTCATTTTAATTGATATCACTGGAGTACAAACCGAACGAACACGGAGACTGATCTTTGTTTTTCTTTTCTTGTTCGTCAATGGACTAGTATTAATTCCTTTAACTGATATGCAGTTCTTTAGCTATATGACCTATATTTTGATCCCTGTGAACCTATTTATTTTGCTTGGCTTATCGTTTATCTGGGGGTTAATACTGATCCTGCATCGAGGAAAGGAAACGAGGAAGAGCCTATGAGATTGAAGGGGATGTTTCAGAAATTGAAAAATGATCATCAGACATTGATCCAAAATCAAAATCCCTCCATCAATGGTTTGAAAGAAAAAATGAATGAAGCAGTACTGCATTCCTTATTTGAAAAATGTAAAGATGTAAAATTCCAGAGTGTTCATGTGAATGAACACTCATTACAGCTCATTTTTTGTGAAGGATTGATAAACAGTGACGAATTTAATGCAGTGATCCTAGATAAATTAGAAAATTTTTTACATCAGCAGCAAAAGCTTTCCGCAGAAGTGATTCAGAAGGGATTACTTGTTCCGGATTTACAACCTATTGATAATACTGAAAAAGTGGTTTCTGAAGTATTTTCTGGCAAACTCCTCTTATTCTTTACCCAGCCTGAATTGACTTTCTCAACGAATATTGCCAAAATGCCAAGACGAAAACCAGAGGAATCGAAAACGGAAGCAGCCATCAAGGGACCTAGGGATAATTTTATTGAGGATCTTACAGTGAATGTTTCACTAATTCGTAAACGCCTACG
>JAUZQA010000860.1 GCA_030705665.1 Bacillota bacterium | reverse complement strand
CATGTTCACATACAGACCAGAGTGCACCTTTACCTGAAAAGATCGTCGTTTCTACACCTAATTTTTCAAAAGCAAGAACATTAAGATAGTCCATGAAGCCCTGCTTTGTTTCCGATGACTTCTCGAAATCCTCATTGAATTTTCCAAAATCAAATGCTACTTTATACAGGGATAGCACGGGCGCTATTTCTAATAAAGTATCACGATCAATCTCCTTACTTAACCAGCGCTCAATTTTTTCGGATTCCGTTTCTTTTATTTGTGATAACAGATGCAGTAACTGATAACTGAATGTTAAATAAATCATATCCCAATTGGCATTAAGACCGCGTGACTTTTGCAGCTCTAAAACTGTATCATTTTTAAATACTGTCTCTCGAATAGCTGCTATTTCCGCTTCTGTGTAATCTGTCTTGAATTCAGATGGCATAAGTCCCAAGTAATTTTCGCTAATCAGCATCTCCCAAACTGTAAGTGCTGACGCATCAAAGTAATGCTCCTCACTAAGAAGAACCCCATCCACATCAAATAAAATCGTCTTTATCATCATTTTCCTCATTTCTACTATCGCTTTCACACTTTAATTCACTACAGAAAATCTACATATATACTCATAACTATAAATGAAATTATAATAGATGAGAAGTAAAAAAGCATAGCAAAAGAGCCAGTTCATTTTTGAACTGGCTCCGTTTTATTATTTCGCAAATACGTGATGTCCAATTCTTGCTACCACTGTACGTGATAAAATCCAAGAATTTGTTGTAGTTGCAGGGTTGTAATAGAATAAAGATCCTTTCCCCTGTCCTTCCATAGCTATAGCTTCATTAACTGCTCTTTTAGAAGCCCAATCAGCTGGTTGATTGATTTGACCATTCTGCACAGGTGTGAATGCATAATGTCCGTTTGAAATTTGATAAATAACACCATCGAGGCTATTTGGAAATTGGGAGCTTTTGATTCTGTTTAAAACCACTGACGCAACTGCAACCTTTCCAGCGTATGGCTCTCCCACTGCTTCTGCGTGAACAAGTCGTGCCAATAAGTCTTTCTGTGCTGCTGTGAACTGACCGTATGGGACAACGATATCTTCACCAGCATATAGGGATTTCCAATGATTTGTTGCTTCTAAGCTATTTACAGGAATCCCCATTTCTTTTGCTAATTTCCAGTATGTTTCACCAGCTTGTACTTTATGAATTGTACCGGTTGTCGCAGCTTCGGATTTCATATTTAAGGTAAATGCTGACATCGATAAGATCAATCCAGCAGCAATTACTAGTTTTTTTAATTTCTTCATGTGTTACCTCCTAGTAGTTGTTCTGTTGTCTCTACTACAAGGCTATCAGCTGTAACATAAGGTTTCATTGCCTAAAAAATGGTAAATAGAAAAAGAGAGGCTATCTATCCTGCTAGCAAGCCATTAATCTATTAAATAGAAATTTATCCCACGCAAAATAATTACCCCGAAAATTGGAAATCCCTCCAAGGTATTACTGTATTTTTACACCATATTTCTAGAACATTACGTGGTGTTTTTCTTTTTATATATTCTGTTTTATCTTTTTCTGGCTGCAAGGAACAATGCTCCTAATGATCATAAAACTTAATTTATTGACTACCCACCAGAACAGTAAAGTCT
>JAUZQA010000086.1 GCA_030705665.1 Bacillota bacterium | reverse complement strand
GATAGAAGAAGTAAAGGAATTCCTAAAAATAATGTCACATAATCCTGGGCAATCGCCTGCGATGCCATGGCAACAGAATCATTTTTATATAAACCTTTGCCATAAATAGAAATCGTTTGGCCAAAAATAGACTTAAATTCACTTTGACCATGATTATAATTTGAAAAAATGCCATAGGTAGTAGCCGTAAAGGAACAGACTGCAATTAAGAAGACGAGAAAACTTATTGGTTTTTTCATCCTAATTCCTCCATTCTTATTTCTACCACTTTTATAACGCAAACACGACAAGAAACCTAATGAAATCATACCTGTTCACAGAAAGTTCAGTTTTCTCGATTAGAAAAAGCACCTGATTTTTCAGATGCTTTTTAAGCTTGATCGCTTATTTCGTCAACCAGTTTTTCAGCTGCTTTTCTATATAAGTTGCTCATGTGCGCGAGAGAAGCAATCAATAAAACTGTATCATCTTTCTCTTTATTTTCAAGGTTACCGACAACCTCAAATTGTTCCTTGATGTTATCTTTAAAATCCTCAACATTTTTTGTGACCAACTGGAGATAATTATTATAGAATGTATCTATCTGGAAATCTTCCTGGATGAGCTTCTCATTTATATTTTCTAGCGTTGCCTTAATATCACTGATGGATAGTGACCCTTTTAACTGGTAAATCAAAGAGATTAAGATAAGATGTTCTCGTGAATACTTTTTATTTTTAATAGGAAAAAGCAGTTTGCCTTTCGCATAATTGTTGATCATAGTTTTAGTCAGAACTTTATCCTGTTCATTGCGTTTTGCCGCATCAAACTTCCTTTCAAATAGCTGGATTACTTGATCCATATATAAATCGATCTTTGGTATTTCCTCTAATGTAAGTTGTTGCTCCAGACCCAATGCTTCAATCAGTTGATCTATATTTTTCATTAAAAGACCTCTGTCTTCATAGTATTTGACATCACTATTATAACGAAGAAAAAAGATTCAGTAAACATTGACTAGATGATGGTTTATTAGTATTATTATATGTAGTATTAAAAACTATATGTTGTCACAGGAGGGCGAAAAATGACTAGTTACATTCGAGAACCAATCAATGGATTAACACACCTGGCTGGAGCGGTTTTATCGTTTATCGGTTTGCTTGCCATGGTTATTAAAGCAGCAAACACAAATTACTCAGTATTAACACTGACATCTGTCGTTATTTTTGGAATTAGCATGATCCTTCTTTACTCAGCCTCGGCCACCTACCATATGGTGATTGCAAAAGATCATGTCATTGCTTTTTTGCGCAGACTTGACCACTCCATGATTTTTATATTAATTGCTGGGACCTATACCCCTTTTTGCTTAGTCAGCTTACATGGAAAGACGGGTTATATCCTGTTTTCAATTATTGCTGCAGTAGCCGTTCTTGGTGTCCTTTTTAAAATGATTTGGTTTCATTGTCCTAGATGGCTATCTACAGCAATCTATATTGCCATGGGCTGGATGATTGTTTTTGTCGCTGGGCCGCTTGCTGGCTCAATTAGCACAATGGGCTTATACCTGCTTGCCCTAGGTGGAATTTTCTATACAATCGGCGGGGTCATTTACGGTCTTAAACCTAAATTTTTAGAATTTAAATATATGGGCTTTCATGAAATTTTCCACATCTTCATCCTATTTGGCACATTAGCCCACTTTTTATCGATTTTCATATATGTTATTTAAAAGGTGCGCTTGCGCACCTTTTATTGTATCCTTCTTGCTATTTCCTCACTTAATACCACAGCTTGATTATGCTCCCGATCCTTTGCTCCATATAAAAGCGTTACTTTCCCCTGTTGAGCCAATTCAGTCAGCTGCTCTATCAATTCTATTTTTCTTTCATCCTCCTGAAGTTCAGCAGCATACCGCTGCCGAAACTCTTCAAACAGTTCTGGTTTATGACAAAACCATTTACGGAGCTCACTGCTGGGGGCAATCTCTTTCATCCAAGATGTTAACTTTGCGTTTTCCTTTGTTATTCCCCGCGGCCAAACGCGGTCAACCAAAATGCGAAAACCATCCGTCTCATCCGGGGGCTCATAAATTCTTTTTATAAAAATAGAAGTCATCTGCTAATCCTCATCCTTTACGTCCAAGTCCTCTGGAATGGGCTCGTTCGCCAGTTCCTCTACTAGTTTTTTATACTTCTCGAGCTGTTCAAAATGGGCCTTAAACTGATCCTTGTAGATAAGAACTTCACCATCATGGTCACGCAGCACTCGTATTTTCCCTTGTAAAATTAAACTTTCCACATATGGTACCGCTACTGATAAATACTCAGCGGTTTCCTCTATAGTTAAATACATTGTTCAACACTCCCTATTGATTTTATTATAGCTAAAAAATTAGTGTTTCTAAAACACCAAAAAGAGTAAAGATTAATCTCTTTACTCTTTTTGGTAGAAATATTTATTTTTTCACAGCTTTAGTTTTCTTAGGTCCTAAATACTGATAGTCATTTGGATTGATTGGGGTAAAGCCTTTTGGCTTATAGAAACGCAGTAAATCCTTATTGACAATATCATCGGACATTTGCAATTCTTGTCTCAATTGACTATCAATCGGTTTACAAGCACTATTATCGGCTTCTACTTGTCCTGTTTGTGTTGAGTAACATTTACCGCCAAGTTCATCGACAGTTGGTGATACGAAATCACCATTTCTAAATAACGCCCAATTGCGATGCTGTGGTGATAACATGTCAGAACCAAATTCAATATAATCTTTTGTATCAATACCTAATAAATGAAGTAATGTTGGACGTACATCTACCTCACCAGCATATTGGTGCTGCACGCCGCCTTGTACTCCTGGTACGTGAATAAACAAAGGTGTCTCTTGAAGCTCGGCATTGATGGTTGGTGTAATGGATGGAACACCTAATACTTTTGCCATTGCTTTGTTATGATAATCAGAAAGGCCATAATGATCTCCATACAACACAATAACAGACTTGTCATACAATCCATCTGCTTTTAAAGAATCGAAGAAATTTTTTAAAGCTTCATCCATATAATGGGCTGATTGGAAATAGTCATTTACAACTGGATCACCAAAGTCTCCAGCAGGGAAAGTCGTATCCCCTGGGTCCATCTCAAACGGATAGTGGTTAGATAAAGTAATAAATTTTGTATAGAACGGCTGTTTCAAGCTTTCAAGCATTGGCATTGACTCTTGAAAATACGGGACATCCTTCATCCCATAGTTTTTAATATTTCCAGCACTCATATCATAGTAAGATGCATCAAAGAACTGATCGTATCCTAATGCTTTATACATAACATTCCGATTCCAGAATGTCTTATAGTTTCCATGGAAAACAGCTGAATTATAGCCATAACCTTTCAAAATAGCAGGCGTAGCTTGATAGGTGTTTTGTGCTTTATTGATGAAAACAGCACCTTGGTTTAATGGATATAATGAGTTTTCCATTAAAAATTCGGCATCAGAGGTTTTACCTTGGCCAGTTTGATGATAAAAATTGTCAAAGTAAAAAGTATTATTATCGTGTGCCAGTGAATTTAAAAATGGTGTTACCTCTTGTCCATTCAACTTGTAATCGATCATAAAGTTTTGGAATGACTCCAGAGAAACATAAATAACATTCATGCCTTTTGCCTTACCAAATAGGGCAGGATTTGGCGGTGTATAATTTGCTTTGTGATAGTTCTCTGCATTCGTAATATCACTGCCATTTGCCATAACGCGCTCACTGGAAGTTCTAATATTTTGAACAATATCATAGATGGTAAAGTTATAAGCCCCTAAATATTTGACTAAATAATTCCTGTCAAAAGTACGAGTTAACAAATCTGAACGGTCTTTTTCGGCTAAGTTTAGGTTAAATAAAAAGACCATAACTGAGAGTAACAATACAACCTGAAAAGGTCTTTTGCTGGTTAATTGTTTTACTTTCTTAAACGCAAATACTGCAAGCAAGATTAATAGAATCGTATCCGTAAAATAAAAAATATCGGTTGGATTCATTAATGCTCCGGCACTGTCTCCAAGCTGACCGGAATTGGACTTTGCCTGTAATAACACCGGGATTGTAATAAAGTCATTAAAAAATCTGTAGTATACGATGTTGGCATATAACAAGAACGATAAAAGAAAATTTATAATAATCATGACGAGCTTCGTTCTCTTTTTAGATAATAAAGCAAGTCCTAAAAAGAACAACGCTGAACTGAGGGGATTAATCGCCAATAAGAATTTTTGCATGCTATTGTCGATGCCCAGCTTAAACTCCACTCGATAAGCAACATATGTTTTAATCCAAAAAAGGACAACAGCTATGCCAAAAAAAGTAAGGTTTGTATGATTTAGACGTTGCCATATCTTCATTTTTCCCATTTTTGTTCTCCTTCTACTCATTTTTATTCTTGATATGGATGTGGATGTTTCCCATTTTTATTATATAAGGTTCCTTTAAACATAAGACCGTTTCTAAAGACACCATCAAAAGTTACGTTGCCGGTTTTTGGATCGAATAGTTTCCCCTTCTCTCGAACACCATTTTTGTCGACTGTACCTTCAAAGATCAATTTTCCATGATCATATTGCTTTATTTCCTGCTGGCATCCTGTCATAGTAAACAAACTCATAATGACAAGTACTACCACTATTCTCATAAACAATCAATACCTTTCTCATTAATAAATAATCTTTTTTTAAACGCAAGTAGGTTATTTATTAATCAGTACATTAAGCAGTAAAAAGGATACCACGATTTTAGAGATTTGTTAATAAATTCGTGGCAATTTCCTATTAATTACCTATAAAACCATAACACAACCCTCATCTTATTAAAATAGTGCACAAGATTATATTTTGCCTTAGATTGCTTAATTTTTTCTTAAGTTTTTTATTGCAGCAACAATTTTAATGCCGTTAAAAAGAACACATATTGAAATGTGTTCTCCACGAATGATCATTAGATTAGTTTGTTTTCGATATGTGCTAGGAAATTCTGACTAGCAAAACCCCTCACAGCATCTTCACTGTAATACTTTAAAAGTTCATTTATCAAATTTTCAACTTTCCCAGCATCCTCCAGCCCTGGAATAAGTTCCGAAATCCCATCAAAATCTGAACCTAATCCAATTTGCTTCAGTCCGCCTAATGAGCAAAAGTGGTCAATATGCTCGACAAGATCGGTGATCATTGCGTTTCCATCTTCCTTTACAAATGGAGGATTATAAACTACGTGAATCAATCCTCCTCTATGAAACATCGCAACGGCCTGTTCATCCGTTAAATTTCTCGGGTGATTGCAAAGACTTTTGCAATTGGAATGGCTGGCAATAGGATAGTCAGCGAGCTCGATTACATCCCAAAAAGCTTTTTCACTTAAATGGGAAACGTCCGTTAGGATTCGATGCTGATTGTTAAATGCAACAATTTCTTTACCAAAGAGAGTTAGACCGCCTCCACGTGGTTCACCAGCGCCATCCGCAGCTAAATTTGCATGGTTCCAAGTGAGACCGACGGAATGAACACCTAACTGATGCAGAATGTGAAGCTTTGTTAAATCATTGCCGATGGCATCCACTCCTTCAAGTGTCAGCATCGCGCCAATTTCTCCATCCTGTAATTTTGTAAAATCAGCCCATTCCTTGATAGGCTTCATCTCAGGATTTTTCCCCAACACTTCCTTGTAAAAGTAAGCAACCTGTTCAAGTGCTGCTTGGAACTTTTGGTCTGAGATAATCTCTGGTTCAAGAAAAATGGCAAAGCATTGTACCATTACTTTTCCCTGCTGCAAACGTAATAGATTGGTTTGTAATTCCTGTGCATCCCTGAAACGTAATTTGCCGTTTCCTTCCCAGAGCTTTAATAATGCATCACAATGAAGATCTATAATATTCATCGGCATGATCTCCTCACAAAAAACATTTTGGGTTATTTTATCATATTTATATAAGGGATTTATGCAACTTACATGTTTAATTTTTCGGTCTGCTTCTTTGCAGGAAAAATGAGATGTTCAAGTAGTAAGCATAAAATTAACCCCATCAATAAACCATTAGCCAGGATGTTTCGCAGCCATGGAACAACATTTTCAAGAGCGGTTGGAGGCACAAACATCATCCCAATCCCTACCATTAAGGATAGGCCGATGACAAGTAAATTTCTTGGAGTAGGTTCGAGTCCCATCAAATCGCGAACCCCAAATCCAAGCATTTGTGAAAAGGGTATAAACAGCGATGCATACGCTACTTCAAGAGGCAAAGTAGCAAAAAATTCACCTATATATGGAAAAAATCCGGTTATAAAAATAAGAATGGCCCCAATAACAAGAGGTCTTTTCCCTTTAATTCCCGTTGTACTGATAAATCCTCCGGCAACCGATAATGGAACCACACCAACAACGGAAAACAACCCCGACAAAACTAAATTGATTCCATTTCCAAAAATCCCTTTTTGGTGCTCGGCGGGATGTATTTCTTTTTCTAAAGCCATTCCAATAACGAGGATACTCGCAATCACATTCGAGATTAAAACAATGCCGGTAATTACAGAAGTCAACACAATGCCAAAGTCAAAATGAGGCGTTCCCCAGCTAAATAATTTAGGGATTTCAAACCAGCTTGTGGGTCTGTATTTTTTCATTTCTATCAGCCCAAATAAGTGAAATAAAACCCAGCCAGTGACAATTCCAAGCAGTGGGCCTAAACTTCTCCAAATACCTGACGCCTTTAATGAGATCAATAGAATAATCAGTACCTCGATCAAGCAAATGCAAGTTATTGTTCCATCTAAATGATTTGTCGCTGTAATGCCAAGCATACTTTTAAAAAAAGAGCCGCTCATCTGACAAACAAGTAAAATTAAATATACACCCGTTACAATCGGTGTAAACATCTTGCGAATTTTTGTAATGATCGGCAAATAGCTGAGCAGGATCAAAAAAGCTCCAGCAAGGATTAGTCCTAACTCCAATTGCTCCAGCAGCAGCCCCCTCGCAGCTGGAGCTGTCATCGTTCCCAGCAGAATAAAAAGTGCCCACCACATACCAGCTCCACCTTCAACAATCGGAAGGCGATGACCGAGAAAGATTTGAATTAATGTAGCCGCACCTGTTACAAACAGCATCCGCAGCATAAAAGTGGAAATTTCTGAAGCGGACATCTCAAAAGCCCCGCCAACCACAACAGGAACAGCCACGATGTTAGTGAGCATAAATACAGCCCACTGTATCCCTTGAATCCCCGTTAAGATACCATTGCTCCCTTTATTATTTATTTCTTTCATAAAAAGTGCTCCTTAAGTAATTAGTGCCAAATCTATCCCTAACATAATACTATGGCAGACTTTTTCCAATAGCTCCAGCTATAAAAAAAACAGGAACCAGCCCGCTGTTCCTGTTTTTTGAATGAACTATCTTCCAATAACTTTATTTAGAAATTGGGCCATTCTTGGATTTTGAGAATTCCCGAATACTTCATCTGGTGTTCCTTTTTCGACTACAATCCCTTGGTCCATGAAAATCACTTGGTCAGCAACATTTCTGGCAAACGACATTTCATGTGTCACCACCACCATCGTCATACCTTCATCGGCGAGGTCCTTCATAACCTTTAATACCTCCCCAACCAGTTCAGGATCGAGGGCAGAAGTCGGCTCATCAAATAATAATACCGCAGGGTCCATCGCCATAGCCCGTGCAATCCCTACACGCTGCTGTTGTCCGCCTGATAATTGATGGGGATACATATCAGCACGGTCCTTTAAACCGACCTTCTCAAGGAGTTTTAGTGCCTTCTCCCGAGCAGCTGAT
Organism: Bacillota bacterium; assembly: GCA_030705665.1. The sequence goes on along the minus strand of JAUZQA010000086.1, from coordinate 3,189 downwards.
TTTTCCCGTTTAAGAACAACTAGCTGTCCTTCCATTATATTCTCAAGCGCCGTTAAATGCGGGAATAAATTATAGTTTTGAAAAACCATCCCTGTCTGCTGGCGAAACGAAGTAACGGCCTGTGCAGACAGTTTTGTTTTCCCAGAAAACTCAACTGTTTTTTCACCTAATGCTATTTTACCCTGGTCAGGCGTTTCCAATAAATTTAAACAGCGAAGGAAAGTAGTTTTCCCTGATCCTGACGGGCCTATAATAACAGCAGTCTTTCCCTTATCAATGGATAAACTAATCCCTTTTAGGACCTCTAACTCGCCAAACCTCTTATGTACATTTTCAACCGAGATCATATTCTTTCCTCCATTCATCATTTGGCAACACCTCTTTCATATCGCCGCTCAAGCATTGCTTGGAGGTAAGATAAGAAGGTGCTGAAAATCAGGTAAATGAAGGCAACTTCAATATATAACCATAGTGGTTCATAGGTAACCGAGGCAATCTGCTGGCCTTTTTGAAACATCTCCGTAACGGTAATCGTTGCAGCCAGAGAGGTATCTTTAACAAGGCTAATAAAGGAGTTGCCTAATGGCGGAAGCGATACCCTTACAGCCTGCGGCAAGATAATTCTTCGCATCGCTTGCGACTTAGTCATCCCAATGGAAAAAGCAGCTTCCCATTGCCCTTTAGGTATGGACTGAATAGCAGCCCGAATAATTTCCGAGCTATACGCCCCAACATTGAGAGTAAATCCTATCACAGCTGCTGGAAATGGGTTTAATGTAAGTCCAATGCTAGGGAATCCGTAAAATAAGATAAATAATTGAACCAATAATGGCGTACCGCGAAAAATCCATACATAAAAGTTGGCAATGGCATTTAGCGGTTTGATACTCGATAAACGAGCCAGTGCTGTAAAAAAGGCTAATAATATACCTAGTACAAAGGAAATCAAGGTTAACGGGATTGTAAAATACAATCCCGCCTGTAAAATAGGAAAAAAGGAATCACTAAGGATTCCTGCAATTCTGTGGAAACGATCATCAGTCATATCGAATCAATCCTTTACTTAGAAACGTCTTCACCAAAATATTTTTTCGAGATCTTTAAATATGTGCCGTCTTTCTTCATGGCAGCAAGTTCTTTATTCACAGCCTTAACTAAATCCGAATTGTTTTTGCGGAATAAGAAACCATTGTTCGTTGCATTTGGCTCTGTATAAACCACTTTAATTGGAAGCTCCGGACGCTGTTTTTTAAGGTCTAAATATGAAAGACTGTCATTAAGGGTTGCATCAATCCGATTGGATGTTAACAGATCAATGGCTTGATTGAAACCTTCAACAACTGTATTTGTTGCGCCATGTTGCTCAGCAATCACACGGTAATTACTGTCTAATGATTGTCCAACTTTTTTCCCTTTTAAATCATCTAACGTTTTAATAGTTGTGTTATCTGACTTAACAATTAATACTGCTTTTGAAGCAATATAAGGGTCTGACATATCATATTTTTGAAGTCGATCAGGACGAATAGCCACTTCGTTGGCAACCATATCATAGCGTTTTGCGTCTAAGCCGGCGATCATGCCGTCCCATTTTGTTTCAATAAATTTTGGTTTAATGTTAAGACGCTTAAATACTTCTTGAGTAATCTCGATATCAAAACCAGTTAACTTTCCGCTTTTATCATGAAAAGTAAATGGAGCGTAAGTGCCTTCTGTTCCGATGGTCACTTCGCCTTTAGCTTTAATTTGATCATAAAGCGTTTTAGCAGCAGTTGTTTTATTGTCTGTATTTTTACTAGTTCCGCTGCAGGCTGCTAATGCAAGCACTAATAACATACTTAGAAAAAGTAATAATGACTTTTTCATCATCTAATTCCCCCGTATTCTCATAGGTTTTATTAACTTTTTTAGAATAATACACCAGATTTGCTATGTCAATATAATTAATTTATGTTTATTATTTGTGATCGATGCTTGTTTCATTCATAGCAAAAAAAAAGCCTCACTTATGAAAAGAGAGGCCTAATGAAAGCGTAACTCAATCTACTCCTGGAATCCAGCCAGGGGTATTCACAATCGCCTTCCAAAGAGGGTCTGGGACAACTAAACGTTCCTGCGCATTTTTATCAATCTTTGTGATGATGTCCGCTTCCCGACCGTTCTCAATCTTTTCGACCCAATCTGGATCAATAATCAATTCCCGGCCCAGCGCCAAAAGCGGGACGCCGGATTTGAATGCATCAAGAGCATCCTCAGCATGATAGATGGAGCCTACGCCAATAATCGGAACTCTGCCACCGACTTTTTCTTGAATAATTTCAAGCCTTGTGCGGTTATCCTCTATTCCCCTTCTCGGTACGGCTTTATAATCAGTTTGCGATACATGAAGATAATCCAAATCTTTGTCTGCTAATGCATCCACCAATCTTAAGGTATCAGCCATTGTGATCCCAGGGGTTTCTGGTTCCTCTGGAGAAAAGCGGTAGCCAATAATAAAAGGCGACTTTGCATATTGTTTGACAACCCTCTGCACTTCATTGACAACTGCAAGCGGAAAGGTTAAACGTTTTTCAAGGGTGCCGCCCCATTGATCTTCTCTGCGATTGGAGTGCGGCGAAAAAAATTGTTGAATCAGATATCCGTTTGCTCCATGAATTTCAATTCCGTCGTAATTGGCCTCAATTGCCCGTCGGGTAGTTTCACCAAACGCACGGATAATGGCATCAATTTCCTCTTCCGATAATTCCCTTGGAGTGACAGAACCCGCTCGTTCTGATGCTACAGCACTGGCACTGACGGTTTCTCCATTTGGAACTAGGTTTGGCGGGCATTCTCGGCCGCCATGAAAGATTTGCAAGATGGCTTTTGCTCCTTCTTCTTTAATCCTCTCAGCCAGCCTGCCTAGGCTTGGGACCATCTCATCGCGATCCCCGGCAAACTCTCCCGGGAATCCTTTTCCATTGGAAGTTACATATGTACAGGCAGTAATCACCATACTGACCCCTTTGGAGCGGCGGGCATAGTAATTGACTTCTGCATCAGATACCGTGCCATCTTCATTGGATGAAAAATTGGTCATTGGTGCCATAATGATTCGATTTTTTAAATTCACTCCGTTTTTAAATTGAAAAGGCTCGAATAAGATTTTAAATTTGTCATTCATTAAAATTCCCCCCATAAAAAGAACTT
>JAUZQA010000859.1 GCA_030705665.1 Bacillota bacterium | reverse complement strand
TAAACCGCTGTTAAAACCGTCGGTATTTTCGGGTCCGTGTCATAGATCTCAAACTGTTCACCAACGATTAAGCCTCGTCCGGCAAGTGTCTGGGTTACCGACATTCTCGCCAGCTCTTTCATATTATTATCGAGGCTAAGATGGGCGAGGTATATTCTTTTCGTATTGTCACCAACCACGTCACTCATCGCTATAGCAGCATCCTCATTAGAGACATGGCCTACATCGCTTAAGATTCTTTGCTTTATATTCCATGGATAACGCCCCATTCGTAACATCTGGACATCATGATTGGATTCAAATACATACATATCTGCATTTGAAATGATCCCTTTCACGCGATCACTGACGTAACCCGTATCGGTAATGAGAACAATTTTTTTGCCCGAATTATGGAACACATAGAACATCGGCTCTGCTGCATCATGGGATACACCAAATGACTCAATATCCGTTGATCCGAAACTCTTAACAGTTTCCATATTAAAAATAAACTTCTGCTCGGTTGGAATTTCGCCAATATGTCCTTCCATGGCACGCCATGTTTTTTCATTTGCATAGATTGGCAGATTGTATTTACGAGCAATTACACCAATTCCTTTAATATGATCGCTGTGCTCATGAGTGACAAACACACCAGATAGCTTACTAATATCCCGATCAATCTGCTGAAAAAGTGCTTCCATTTGCTTGCCGCTAAATCCGGCATCAACAAGGAAGGAGTGCTGTCCATCTTCTACAAAGAACGCATTTCCGGTACTCCCGCTCGCTAGCACACTAAACTGTAATGACATGTTATTCACTCCACTGCCTTATTTTCATCACTATTGAAATTTATGACTTGTCCTTCAAAAGCATTAACAAAAAGATCTTCTTTATCATTCACAACAACCCGCCAGGTTGGTGTCAATACTTGTGAAGCAGCAAGCTGAACCAAGGTTGAATATCCTAATTCAATTTTGGTAATTTTACTTTTTGCTTTAAGCAAACCCTTTTGGTGTAATGTTTCAATCGCGTTTATCGGAGGAAGTACTTCCTCATTTGTTGACATTTTGTCCAAACCGATAAGGTAGGTTTGTTCATAGGAAGTAATCTTATTATCTTTATTGATATTTAACGTGACTGTTCCGCTGATATCTTTATAGAACTCTTTATTTTCATATTGCTGATAAAATGTAATCGTACCCTTTTTATCATTTTTGCTGAAAAATTGATAATGGTCACCATAGAGAATATTTTCCCTTAAATAAGAAGTGACTTCACTTACACTAAATTTAGAACTTAATTGAATTGGCTTTATAAAGGCTGCGTCAATTGTTGTGGCATCCTTAAGATAAGCCATCTGCCCCTTTAATTTATCCAAATCCTCTTTTGTAAAAATTTTCGGTTTGGTGCTGATATACTGCTCCTTTGCCGGAGTCTTTGGAAGCTCAACATACTTAATTTCATCTGCTTTCAACTTATCTTCAAGAGTTGCTTCGGTAGCAAATTCATATTTATTATCATCGCGGATTTTTATGAACTGATAGAAGAGATATACATCTAAAATCAGGAAGGTTAAAATAAAGATTGTTTTAATCTTACTCCAATCCATTACTCAGTCCCCTCCGTCTCATCCAATGGAATCTGTTCCCACTGTTTATTGTACT
>JAUZQA010000858.1 GCA_030705665.1 Bacillota bacterium | reverse complement strand
TCCATAATAATCCCTAAAGACCCATCTATATAAGGAATTCACTATTTTCAAATTTTTAAATAAAAAAACTGTTGTCATTTACCAATCCTGCTGTTACAATAAATTTAATTATTTTTAGAAAATTATGAATTGTTGTAATTGACACGATTCATTTTCTATGATTGGAGGAATCTTTTTGGCCTTTTTACCAAAAGTAAATGATTTGGGATTTTTCGAAATACGTTTAGAGTCCATTGGCGGTTTGGGAGCCAATTTGGCTGGAAAATTGCTTTCTGAAGATGGAGTAGTCGGAAATGGACTGAATGGAGTCAGCTTTTCCTCTTATGGCTCTGAAAAAAAGGGCTCACCTGTAAAAGCCCATATTCGTTTTTGTGAACCGCACACCAACATCCGTGACACCACACCTATTGAACGTCCTCATGTTGTTGGAATTTTCCATGAGGCTCTGTTTAAATCACTCAATTGTACAAGCGGCATCTACAATGACAGCACCGTTTTAGTGAATTCAGAGAAAACTCCTGAGCAGCTAAAAGAACTAATGAAAGTACAAGGCGGAACCATTGCTGTCATAGATGCCACCAAAATCGCCCTAGAAGAACGCACAAAAGTTAATACTGCCATGCTTGGCGCACTTTATCGGGTTTTAAACTTTTTAGATGCCGAGTCCATGAGAGAAACCATTCGCAAGACATTTGAAAAGAAATACCCGCACTTGGTAGAACCAAATATTCGCACGTTTGATCGCGGCTTCAATGAGGTTGTGTTTAAAACATTTGAACCCGCAACGGATGTTTCCGTTCCTTTTATCAGAGAAATCCCGCTTCTTGGCTATGAAACTCAACCAATTGGCGGAACCGTCATCAACCCTGGAAATAGTATTTTAAAAGATTTAAGTGCATCCCGCTCTGGCATGCTGCCACACTTCCATGAAGAGAAATGCATCAGCTGTGCTGCATGTGATACAGCTTGTCCGGATTTCTGCTTCGTTTGGGAAGAAAAAGCAGACAAAAAAGGCCGTAATCAAATGTTCCTCACAGGGATTGATTATCAATATTGCAAAGGCTGTTTAAAATGCGTTCAAGTATGTCCTGTAGACGCGCTTACGAAAGAAAGAGAATATGATGACGGATTTGCCGAAGCAAATCGTGTTCCTCATTTATTTGATTTAGCTGCTAGATAAGGAAAGGTGGTAACCCTATGTCGATCGATTTTAAAAGCGAAAAAAATTTGAACCTGCAAAATGGAACGGTTGAACAAAGTATCGTTTTCGAGTCAGGAAATGAAATGGCAGCCTACGCTGCACACCAAATTAACTATCATATTATGGGCTATTTCCCAATCTCCCCTTCTACGGAAGTTGCCCAATTTTTAGACGGAATGAAAGCAAAAGGAGAACATGATATCGTTCTCATTCCTGCAGACGGCGAACATGGATCAGCGGGAATTTGTTACGGCGCTTCTACTGGCGGCGGACGTGTCTTTAATGCCACCAGTGCAAATGGCTTCCTGTACATGCTCGAGCAACTCCCTGTTCAATCCGGAACCCGTTTTCCAATGGTCTTGAATCTTGTAAACCGTTCTGTCTCCGGTCCATTGAACATTCATGGCGATCACTCTGATTTGTATTTTGCGTTAAACACTGGATGGCC
>JAUZQA010000857.1 GCA_030705665.1 Bacillota bacterium | reverse complement strand
TCTTAGTGTCCGCCGAGGTAAGCATTTCTGATTTGGTCGCTTTGGTTCAGTTCTTCGGCAGTACCGGAAGCGACGATCTTGCCTGTTTCGATGACATAGGCCCGATCAGCAATTGATAATGCCATATTGGCATTTTGCTCAACTAATAAAATCGTTGTTCCCGTTTGGTTAATTTCACGGATAATTTCAAAAATCGTTTTAACCAACAATGGTGCCAACCCCATCGATGGTTCATCCAACAAAAGCAAACGAGGCTTTGCCATTAACGCCCGTCCCATTGCCAGCATTTGCTGTTCACCGCCAGATAATGTTCCAGCTTGTTGTTTTTTCCTCTCTAGCAAACGCGGGAATAACTGATACACTTTTTCAAAGTCCTCACGAATCCCTTGCTTGTCCTTGCGTAAATAGGCGCCTAATTCCAGGTTTTCCTCAACGGTCATCCCTGCAAAAATTCGCCGTCCTTCCGGAACATGAGAAATTCCTTTTTTCACAATTGCCTGGGCAACTTTCCCGGCAATTGAACCTCCTTCAAAGGAAACCTCGCCTTTCTTTGGCTTCAATAATCCGGAAATGGTTTTTAACAACGTACTTTTCCCGGCGCCGTTTGCTCCAATTAATGTCACAATTTCCCCTTCGTTTATTTCCAGGGAAACACCTTTTAGGGCATGGATATTACCATAAAAAACATCAATATCATTGATCCTTAACATTTATGAAACCTCCTCGCCCAAGTATGCTTCGATGACCTTAGGATTATTACGAATGTCTTCTGGTGTACCTTGGGCAATCAATTGTCCATGGTCAAGAACATAGATGCGTTCACAAACGCCCATAACTAGCTGCATATCATGCTCAATCAGCAATACGGTTAATGAAAATCTTTCCCTAATAAAAGCAATTAGCTCCATCAATTCATGTGTTTCCTGCGGATTCATCCCTGCAGCCGGCTCATCCAGCAAGAGCAATTTTGGATATGCCGCTAAAGCTCGGGCAATTTCAAGACGGCGCTGCTGACCGTACGGCAGGTTTTTCGCCTTTTCATGGAGAAACCCTTCAAGTTTAAATATTTTTAAAAACTCAATTGCCTTTTCTTCCATTTCCTTCTCTCCTGAAAAATAGGAGGGAAGACGAAGAATTGAACTTAACATTGAATGCTTGGCAAGTGAATGATAGGCAACCTTAACATTATCAAGCACCGATAATTCGCTGAACAAACGGATGTTTTGGAATGTTCGGCTGATACCTTTTCGTGTGATCCGGTGCGGCGCCAGGCCGTTTAATTTTTCCCCGGCTAAAGAAACCGTTCCTTCTGTTGGAACATAAACACCGGTTAACAGGTTAAAAAAGGTTGTTTTTCCGGCACCATTCGGACCAATTAAACCAACAAGCTCACCTTGTTTTAATTCCATGTTTAAGTCAGAGACTGCTTTTAAGCCGCCAAAGCGAATCCCAACCTGATCGACTTTTAATAAAGGAGTATTCTCATTCATTGTACATTTCCTCCTTTAGTGCGTCCTTTAAAGAATGAAGTTAGTTCTTTTGTCCCCATCAAACCTTGAGGGCGGTAAAGCATCATAATAATTAACACCAAGCTGTAGATAATCATCCTTGTTTCAGGGTAATCCTGCAGGAAGGTGGAAATAATCGTCAACAG
>JAUZQA010000856.1 GCA_030705665.1 Bacillota bacterium | reverse complement strand
TGAGGGGCATCTTCCGATTTTACGGTCAGATTGTAATCCCAATCTGAGAATGTTAATAGAAGCATTAAGATCACGGTCAATAGACAAACCACAGAAAGGACAATTATGTACTCTTACTGAGATATCTTTTTCAACCAACTTTCCACATTTTGAGCATGTCTGGGATGTATTGCATAAGTTAACAAGTATTACACGTCTACCAGCATTTACAGCTTTGTAGGAAGTGTAAGTTACAAGTTTATTCCATGCGAAGTCCATAATACCTTTGGCATGTAGAGGATTTTTGACCATTTTTTTAATGTTAAGATCTTCAAAACAAATAATGCCATACTCATCAACAAAAATTTTACTGAGTTTTTGAATAAAATCCTCTCTTTTGTTAGAGATTAGTTCATGCACTCTACATAATACTTTTAATGCTTTTTTTCGTAAAGGAGTTCCCTTTTCTGTTTTGGAATATTTTCTTTGAATTTTTACTAGATTTTTCTCTTCCTTAACATAAAATCTAGGATTTTCTATGAAAGTTCCGTTTGATAGAGCCGCAAAAGAAAGAATTCCAACATCAATACCTACTACCTTATCAGAATGTTCAAGTGGATTATAAAAACCATAATCAGTTAATATTGACACAAACCATTTTTTAGTAGAAGTTCTCCGAATAGTTAAACGTTTAATGTTTCCTTCAAATGGTCTATGCATTTTTATTTTTATATTCCCTATTTTAGAAAGCCATAAGTTGAAGTCATCTAATTTGAAACCGCTTTCAACATAAGTAATACTGTCGTACCAACCTTTACCTTTAAACCTAGGATACCCTGCTTTCTCTCCTGCTTTTAATCTACGGAAAAAAGCTTGAAAAGCAAGATCAACACGCATAGTTACATCTTGAAGGGTATGAGAATGAACTGTTTTCAATTCTGGTTTATCTTTTTTCCAAATAGGAATCATTTTCTTAGATTCATAATAACCAATCTTTTTTTGTTCAGATTCCCATGCATTTTTTCTGAGTGCCAAAGTTTCATTATAGACCCATCTACACAATTCCAAAGTTTCATTTAACTTTGTAATCTGTGATTTTGTCGGATAAATTCTATAACGAAATATTTGAGGCATATTTATGAAATATGTATTTTTACCTCATAAATGTTACTATTTTGAAGTTGACGGGCTAACCCATGACTGAAGTCACGGGGATGTGCCCTTCTTTTGCTCCTCAAAATGGAAGTCTTTGAAAACTTAATGTTACCGTTTTTTGGTTTCTAATGCACACAGTGTATCCATTCTTAATTCCTTCACTGGAGCCAAATAAATTAACCTTATTATAAATCATTAGCAGAAAGAATTGTGGCTATGCTAGATTTTACTGCGGAAATTTGGATTTTTAGTATTAGCTTGTTTCAAAATTATACATAATTTGATTTTATTTAGGGGTATAGTACACGTTTCGAAGAAAAAAGAGCTCATTTTAACTTAACATTGGATCTACTTGGTCAAAATATTTATATTGTTTCACGCTTATTTTCTAATTTATTAAATAAGTTCATCAGAATTCTACTTTTATATTGGGGGTATCAAAATGAATAAATTAATTATCCTGTTAATGGCCATGCTCATTTTTGCATTAGGCTCCGGAATCGGGGTGGCTAAGGAAGTTACCGTT
>JAUZQA010000855.1 GCA_030705665.1 Bacillota bacterium | reverse complement strand
TTCATAATTTGTATCGTATTGTGTCGTACTACTTTTTCTTGACAGTTACTATATAATCCTCAAAAGTAAGCTCATCTACAGATTCACCAGAGAACCAACTATTGCTATCTTCAACCATTTTTGCAAACTTTTCTTTAGCTTCTTCAATTGATTCAGCAACGATTATTTCAACCCAATCATAGTCTGTTGCTGTTGCAGTACAATAGAATAATTTCAGCAAAATATAACCTCCTACGGCACAATTTGTTTCTATTGCTACTCAACCAGTTCAAAGTCTCTCTCAAAATCCTCTGCTTTATATGGAAAGAACATTCCTTGATTCTTCACAATAAAATCACCTGGTATCGCATCTTTAGTTCCATATGGTGTTTCAATGCAAATCACTTTATATTCTTCGAATACTCTGTGTGGTTCTGTAATAAAAGCATCTACTTCTGCAAAGTTATCTTCTGTGAGTTGAATGGCTTCAATGTTAAAAGGTCTTCTACGATATTTTTCCATTGTTCTTCAACTCCATAAATTTATCTAAAGTCATTACTACTAGCCATGGTTTCCGATCTACTTTTAAAGCTAAGGCATCTGGCTTTTCTCTTTCATCTAAAACCCATTCGTACAACGTTTTAAAACCGTCTTTGCGAGCTTTTACTTCCCACTCTAGTCCTAACCCATGAACATCGTTTGGAAATCCTTCTACAGCCCCAGAAAGGGGAGTTTTCACACCATCTATTAACTTGGAAAACTCCCTTTCTCGTCTCGCTCCTTTATCTCTGCACTTTTTACCGCTCAATTTCTTTTACCCCCATGGTTTCGTTAAAAAGTTCTTCATTCCACGTTACTAGCGACCAATCAACCGCTAAGTCTTTGAGGAAAGATGTATCAAAACCAGCTTCCACATCCATGCTGTATAAATAATCCTCGTGGAATTCTAATTCCAAATTTTTATCAGCTGGAATTTTGTAACCCCATTTACCAATCGTGATTCTTACTAAGTGTTCGTGCGTATACGGGTTATTTTTTACCACATATCCGATCCAATCTCTATAATCCCAATGAGCGACCTTTACCCAAGAACCAACATCGTACATGGTTAATCACTCCTTATTTATCTTTGGCACCTATCCTTAAACAGTTTCACTAACTCTTTGGCTGATAAGCTGTCTAAATACTCTGGACTGTACTTTGTCACGTTTTCCAATTCAAACAGCATGGCTTGTCTTTCTACTGGATCCAGTTTATTCATTTACATCCACCCTCTTTAAACTGTTAATGTCACTATATCCATTTGGATAACGTTGCCTTAATTTTTCTAGGTTGAATGCTGCAATCTCATCCATTGTGATTCCAAATTCCGTTGCTAATGCCGCAATGTGCCAAAGCGTATCTCCTAACTCACCGATTAACTTTCTTGCTTTGTCTACATCAAACGGATGATGATGGAAGATGACTTTCTTTAATACTCCTGCACTTTCTCCTGCTTCTTCACATAGTGCTAATGTAAACTCTGCTATTCTCAAATTCTTATCTTTATCAACTGGGATGGTCCTAGCTGCTAGTTTTTGATAATCATTAAGATTCATTTATGCCCCTTCTCTCATTTTCTCAATGGCAAATCGATAAGCCTGACTCATGCTTGCTGCCGATCCTCTATGCAGAATTTTGCT
>JAUZQA010000854.1 GCA_030705665.1 Bacillota bacterium | reverse complement strand
CCAAGTAATCCAAATGATTTCGGGCATGCTTTTTTCACATCAAAACCGACACCATTATCTTTGATTAAAACACTAATTTTTGACTTTGTCATTTCAAGTCTTACTATTATATCGCTTGCATTTGAATGCTTTAAAGCATTCTGAACTGCCTCCTGGATTAGCCGGAACATGGCAACCTCGTATTTTGGTGGAAGCCGAAGCTCTAAACCTAAATTAACAAATTCAATTTTAGCGCTATTATGATATTCTTCGATTGTTTGTAGGTATTTTCTGAGGGTAGGCACTAAGCCCAGGTCATCTAGAGCCATTGGACGCAAGTCGTAGATGATACGCCGAACCTCGTAAAGTGCTGAACGTACCATTTTTTTAAAACTTTTTATTTCAGTAATCGCGGCTGGGCCACCCTGCTCACGGTAGACACGCTCGATTAAATCAGAGCGCATGATGACGTTTGCCATCATTTGCGCGGGGCCATCATGAATTTCTCTTGATAACCGCTTGCGCTCATCTTCTTGGGCCTCAATAATTTTTAAGCCAAAGTCTTGTTTGGCTTTAGCATCTTCTAAGACTTCGCCCATTTGCTTGATATCGCTCATTAAGTAATTCTGCACAACAGAGATCTGTGAAACGAGATGATCTGCCCGTTCAATGGTTTCCTGCAAACCGCCTATTCTTCTGTCAAGGTCATCCCTGCGGTCTCTCAGCTGTTTTTCAAGCTGGCGGTTAATGGACAGTTCCATTTGCAGCTGGTGTGCTTTTTCGTATGCTTCACGAACTTCTTCCTCTGAGTATTGATTGAAATTCATACTGACCTCAGAAAGTCGATTACGCGCCTGCCTTGCCTTCTGCTCTAGAATATCACCTTCATCAATGACCTTTAAAACCATTTGCTTAACATTTTTCAATTCCTCAGACAAATCTTCAAAATCATTGCGGCACTGCTCACCGATTTGAAAGATTTCATCCTTACTCGACCCCACTGTATTAATCATTCTGCTAATAATGTCATCGAGTGCCTTCGTATCGAATTTCATGATTTTCATAACTATCCCTCCAGGCATGAGCCCTCTCGATAAGCACCTTTTTTACAAAAATAGGGAATCTTTACTAAAAAATGTTGTTTCCCATATTTTAACGTTTTTTACGATTTTGTACCAATTATAACTAGTTGAAAATATATTATTTTTTTGAAAAATCAGTCTAATGGCGGAAACTCGCTAAAATTGATATGACTTTTATCCCGCTTTGATGTTAGTAATAACATGTTTCATTATACCATGACAACATTTCAGAAGGATTAAAGTTTTATTACACTGGTGAATCGATTCACTCCGAATTATAATAGAAACAGCGTAAATACACGATTTTTAGGGAGGAGATCTGATGCTTTCCCATTATTATACAGTCAAAACAACCGGGGAACATGAAATTATTATTGAAAAATCCCGTTTTATCGCCCAAATCTCACGTGTGGAAACGGAGGAAGAAGCACAGGAGTTTATCCAGGTGATCAAAAAGAAGCATTGGAACGCGACACATAATTGTTCGGCTTATTTAATCGGTGAAAATGATCAGATTCAAAAGGCCAATGACGATGGAGAACCAAGCGGCACAGCGGGTGTACCGATTTTAGAGGTATTGAAAAAGCGGAATCTAAAAGACACCGT
>JAUZQA010000853.1 GCA_030705665.1 Bacillota bacterium | reverse complement strand
TTAAGTCAAAACTGCGAAGGGAGAAGAAACGCATGGGAAAAGTATTGATGAAGGGAAATGAAGTGATTGCAGAAGCAGCAATAAACGCAGGCTGCCGATTTTTCTTCGGTTATCCAATCACACCGCAAAGTGAATTAATCGCGTATATGGCAAAAAGGCTTCCAGAGGTGGGAGGGGTATTTTTACAAGCAGAAAGTGAAATTGCAGCGATTAATATGGTATACGGAGCAGCAGGGACTGGGGCACGGGTAATGACCTCTTCGTCCAGCCCAGGATTTAGTTTAAAGCAGGAAGGAATCTCTTACCTGGTAGGAGCCGAGCTTCCGGCCGTAATTGTGAACATCATGCGCGGCGGCCCCGGCCTTGGAAATATTCAGCCATCCCAATCCGATTATTATCAGGTAACAAGAGGAGGAGGACATGGTGATTATAATACCGTTGTTTTAGCACCTGCCAGCCTTCAAGAAATTGTTGAACTCACCCAGGAAGCATTTGATATTGCAGATCGTTACCGTAATCCGGTTATTTTGGCAGGTGACGGGCTGCTGGGCCAAATGATGGAACCAGTTGAGTTTTTTTCGCTTGAAAAAAGCCAGCTAACTGAAAAAAATTGGGCTACCACTGGAACACGGGGTGATGGCGGTCCAAGAATTATCACATCATTAGAATTGGATGCAGAAAGCTTAGAAAAGAGAAACACTGTTTTGCAGCAAAAGTTTGCTGAAATGAAGAAAAGCGAAGTTCGATATGAAACATATCAAACGGAGGATGCAGAAATCATTATTGTAGCCTATGGAACTACTGCTCGAATTGCGCTGAATGCCATCAAACATGCAAGGCAGGCGGGAATGAAGGTGGGGTTGATCAGGCCGATTTCTCTCTGGCCATTCCCGGAAAAACCATTTGTCGAAACCAGAACGAATGCAAAGGTTTATATTTCCATCGAAATGAGTGCCGGACAAATGATTGATGATATCAAACTTGCAGTAAATGGATATGCACCAGTAGAGTTTTTCGGACGAACCGGCGGTGTGGTTCCGACTCAAGAAGAAATCTATCTTAAATTGATGACAGTTGCCGGAGGTGTGTTAGCATGAGTCCCAAAACCATATTTAAAAGAACAACAGGGCTGACTGATAAGCCCACCCACTATTGCCCAGGCTGTACACATGGAATGATCCACCGCCTTGTTGGCGAGGTTTTAGAAGAGATGGATATTTTAGAAGATACGATCGGAGTTGCTTCAGTAGGGTGCTCTGTTTTAGCTTATGAGTATTTTAATTGTGATATGACCCAGGCAGCCCATGGACGGGCACCCGCTGTGGCAACGGGGGTAAAACGGGCCTTGCCTGATCGATTTGTCTTTACTTATCAAGGAGATGGCGACCTCGCTTCGATTGGAATGAGTGAAGTGATTCATGCAGCGGCAAGAGGAGAGAAGATTACCGTTATTTTTGTAAATAATGCGATATACGGAATGACCGGTGGGCAAATGGCCCCGACTACGCTAATTGGTCAAAAAACGGCAACATCTCCATATGGCCGTGACGAGAATGTACAAGGTTTCCCAATCAGAATCTGTGAAATGCTTGCCACATTAGATGGAGCAGCATACATTGAAAGAGTTTCTCTCCATGACGTTCCGCACATTATGAAAGCAAAAAAAGCG
>JAUZQA010000852.1 GCA_030705665.1 Bacillota bacterium | reverse complement strand
TTCTTAGTACAATTATCAATTACAGACAGATGTCATATACTGTTTTACAGATAGACGTTGGTTGGAGGTTCTTTAGATGACTATTTACCATTTTGTAGGTATAAAAGGGTCGGGGATGAGTGCACTTGCTCAAGTACTGCATGATATGGATTTTAAAGTACAAGGCTCTGATGTCGAAAAGCGCTTTTTTACTCAACTAGCACTTGAAAAATCAGGAATAACAATCCTTCCCTTCCAAAAAGAAAATATAAAACCAGGAATGACGATTATTGCAGGAAATGCATTCCCTGATACACATGAAGAAATTCAAGAAGCAATGAAGCTTGGACTTCCAATTGTCCGTTATCATCGTTTTTTGGGAGATTTCATGCAGCGCTTTACCAGTGTAGCGATAACAGGTGCTCATGGTAAAACTTCTACCACAGGCCTGCTTGCACATGTTATGAGCGGGGCTAAGCCAACTTCATTTCTAATTGGAGATGGTACCGGTAAAGGTGAGCAGGACGGCGAATATTTTGTTTTCGAGGCCTGTGAATATAGAAGACACTTCTTGTCTTATTTCCCTGATTATGCAATCATGACAAATATTGATTTCGATCATCCTGATTATTACGCCAATATTGATGATGTTTTTTCTGCCTTTCAGGAAATGGCTGTTCAAGTCAAGAAAGGTATATTTGCTTGCGGAGATGACGAACACCTGCAAAAAATCCAAGCCAAGGTACCAGTGCTGTTCTATGGCTTCGGAGAAGAAAATGATTATCAGGCGAAAAATATTGTAAAGACAACTGAGGGCACAACATTTGATGTATTCATACGGAATACTTTTTATCACTCATTTTCTATCCCTTCGTTTGGGGATCATAATGTTTTAAATTCTTTAGCAGTGATTGCGGTATGCCACTATGAAGAAGTCGATGTGAATGTTGTGCAGGGTCAGCTTATGTCATTCGAAGGCGTAAAAAGAAGATTTTCTGAGAAAACAATTGGCTCACAAATCCTGATTGACGATTATGCACACCATCCAACTGAAATTAGAGCAACAATTGATGCAGCAAGGCAAAAGTACCCGAATCACGAAATCGTAGCTGTATTCCAACCGCATACATTCTCAAGGACTCAGGCCTTTCTTGACGATTTTGCTAATAGCCTGAGCAATGCGGATAAAGTTTACCTGTGTGATATATTCGGTTCTGCCCGTGAAAATCATGGGAATTTAACGATTAACGATTTACGGGATAAAATTGAAAACGCTGAAGTCATTTCGGAGGATCATACATCCGTCCTTGAAAAGCACTCTGATAGTATCATTATCTTTATGGGTGCTGGAGATATTCAAAAGTTTCAAGACGCCTATGAAAAGCAGCTATCATAAAAAACAGAAGCACCCGCGGGGGTGCTTCTTTGCTTTTCCTTACTTTAAATTTTCTGGGTTAAGTTTTTCTAACTCTGGAATGACAAAGCGGCCATCTTTTCTAATTAGGACATCATCAAAGTAAATTTCACCGCCGCCATATTCAGGTCTTTGAATATTTACCAAATCCCAGTGTATATTGGAGTGGTTTCCATTAAAGGCATCATCATAACATTGGCCAGGGGTAAAGTGAAAGCTGCCATCAATTTTTTCATCAAAAAGAATATCCTGCATAGGTGTCTGAATGAATGGGTTT
>JAUZQA010000851.1 GCA_030705665.1 Bacillota bacterium | reverse complement strand
GGCACATAAAAATGATATGGATTCATTGGGCAACGCTCCTTTTAAAGTACGGGCTAATTCCCTAGAAGATATGTAGTTTAATACGGGGTGGCACGGCGATAACCCAGCAGCCATGAACAAAAAACTCCCAGTCTTTTGGACATGGGAGAGTCGTTCCAAAGGCAAATGTAGAATCACCAGGCAAAGATGAAGAATCATTGTGCAAAGATGTAGAATTCCGGAGTAAAGATGTAGAATCACCAGGCAACGATGTAGAATCTAATATTCAATAGGGATATGTTTAAAGCTTGATACCTGGAACAATCCCATATCTGTTAACTTTAATTCTGGTATAACCGGGAGAGCCAAAAACGATAATGTTAAAAAAGGATTGAAGTCATGGCTGGCACCTATTTTATTAAGAGCATGATGGATGGAGACGAGGCTGGAACACACCTTCTGGTATGGCTGATCGGAAAGTAATCCGGCAATAGGCAAGGGAAGGGCAGCAAGAACTTTTCCGTTTTGGACGACAATTAGCCCTCCTTGTATTTTTCGCATTTCTTCAGCCGCAAATAAGAGGTCAGCGTCATTTGTACCCGCAAGAATAAGATTATGAGAATCATGTGCAACGGTAGTGGCAATTGCTCCAGATTTCAAACCTAAGCCTTTGACTATGCCTAAGCCAATATGCTTGGTCATATGATGGCGTTCAATCACTGCAAGCTTGAGTTGGTCTTTCTCAATGGATGGTTTAAAAAGATTATTTTCACCCACCTCTATTTCCTCTACAATGTGGCGGGTGAGCAAACTGTTTGGGATAATTTCGATGATGTTTGCTTTGGAATTTTTAAAATAAATATGGAAATCTTCTTGGGAAAGGTTATGAAAGTGAACAGTATTTGTTAATTGTTCCGAAATAAAAGTGTTATTAACAGGCTCATCCACTAAACAGTCATTTTCCATAACGAGTTTTCCATTTTTAAAAACTTTAGAAATGGTTACGGATTCGAAATCACTTAGAATGAGTAAGTCTGCCTTGTAACCAGGAGCGATGGCGCCTTTTTCTGTAAGTCCAAAGCATTCTGCAGCGTTTAATGTTCCCATTTGATAAGCGGTTATTGGAGCCAGGCCTTCTGTGATAGCTAATCTCACGTTATGATCGATACTGCCTTCGATTATTAAATCATCTAAGTGTTTATCATCGGTTACAAACAAGCAGCGGCGGGAATTCCGCTCATTAACTACTGGGAGCAATTGTCGTAAATCTTTTGCAACTGTACCTTCCCTGATCATCAAATACATTCCCTTTTTTAATCTTTCCTTTGCTTCTTTTGCAGTGACACTTTCATGATCCGTTCGGATGCCAGCAGCCATATATATATTTAAGTCATCTGAGGATAATCCAGCAGCGTGTCCATCCATTTTTTTGCCGGATCTTTTGGTTTCAAAAATTTTATCAATCATGGATTTTTCGCAATGAAGGACAGCAGGAAAATTCATTACTTCGGCTAAGCCGAGGACCATGGGATGCTGATAAAACGGTTTTAAATCATCCATACTGAGGGTTGCTCCTGAATGCTCATACCTTGTGGCGGGAACGCATGAAGGCAGCATCGTATAAAGATCCACTAGCAGATTTTCGGCTGTGTCCAGCATGAATTGAATTCCGTTTGTCCCTAATACATTAGCAATCT
>JAUZQA010000850.1 GCA_030705665.1 Bacillota bacterium | reverse complement strand
GATAATTGTGTTTTTTTTAATGGTCACATTATTTCCTATTGAAATTCCACCTTTGCTTAATGCATTGATTTCCACATCATCTTCGATAGTCACAGTTTTACCTAAAGAGAGTTTATGACAATGTTTTAATTTACAATGTTTGCCAATAAAAAGCAATCCTGATGATTTTTTTATCCAAATTTTGTAATAAAACCCTCGAAGAACACATATAAACTTTTCTGATAGAATTATAATTAATTCTTTTAATTGTATGGAACTATCAAGCGAATAACCCTCCTTACCTAATTTTTTTATTATTTTGTTTATGTAATTTTTAAATGACATTTTTATAATTTTAAAATTCAGTGTATATCTATAATATTAAGCGAAATATTGAAGTTATAGTTTGATATGATTTATTATTTTGAGTTACTACTGATGCGTTAAAAATTAGTCACTAAATAAATTTCTTTGTTCTTTGACATTTTGATTGGTTTGAAAGTCTGTGAGTAATTCTCGTATAGAGGTTTTATCAAATGCCGATATGCTTAGAATCTGCAATATTTCATAGATGGAGAGATTGCTTTTTAAAGCATGCTTAACTTTCGCGACTATCAGATAAGTGCAGATTGCAACCCAAACATGTATATTTACAGCATTTTCGGAGTGTCCCCAAAGTGTTTTAATGGTTAAGTTTTGCTTTATCCACTTGAAAAACACTTCGATTTGCCATCTGTTCCGATATAGATTTGAAACTTCAAGAGCTGATACATCGAAGTTATTGGTTAAAAAAGTAAGAATTACATCGTTCTCATAATCATAAAATTCAACAAGCCGTAAAGGTTCCGGATAAAGTTGTTTTGACTTATATCCATTGAGTTCAATGATTTTATCGCTTCTTAACCCTGTATTTTCATCGATGTTAAAATTGTTTTCTATCACAGAATAATCCAAGGTAGATTTTGCTCTTGAAATAAAGAAAGCTCCCAACTCTTGCATATGGAACAACGCTTTAAAATCAATATAAGCTTTATCCATAATGTAAATTGTACTGGATGTCGGAGTTAGTATATCTAGGGCATTACTATCGTGGTATTTGCCGTCTGTGATCAAGATATAAGATGGGATACTTCCTCTTAAATCAAGTAAAGTGTGGATTTTCACAGCTCCCCTGGAATATTTGCCCGGAGCCCAGCTAAACAGCTTCAGGCTCAACGATATCGTTGTCGAATCCAATGCAAAGACTTCATTGCCAATATTAACCCCGGGAATTGGTTCACTCGCATACATCGGCCTTACCTGTTGTATAAGATAATTGCCAAAATCTGCGAAAATTCGAAAATCCCTGCGTTCATTTGCCCGTGAAAGCGTAGATTGGTTCACATATTGCTGGATACCTAAATGATACAATTTATTCCTGTGAGCTTTTAGGCATGTACATACATCTCTGAGAGAATTCCTTGAGGTTAATTGTCCAAAAAACAATTGAATAAACTGATTCCAACAATTTAATTCTTTGGTTCTGAAATCGCCATTGTAAAGAGATACATATTTTTCAAATTCATACCGGGGAATAAGCTGTAACAGTTGAGCAAAAACATATTTACCAGAATTCATAGCTTTACATTTAAGCCTGCAAAGCTACTTTTCAAATCAAATCAAAAAATCAAAGAACGCTTGTAATGTGTTGATATATAT
>JAUZQA010000085.1 GCA_030705665.1 Bacillota bacterium | reverse complement strand
TCTTGAAAAATTTCTCTTTGAAAAACTAAATATCCTCTTTCCATATAATTGCGCAACGATAAGTAAAATTACTCCAGCAATAACGAATCGATATCCTGCAAATAAAAATTTTGAGGCTATGTCATTAGTATTAATTTTAAACAATATATATCCTATTTTTATCGCTGGATAGGCACTTCCCCATAATAAACAGCATAATGTCGCAATTGCGGCAACAAATTTTGCATCTGTAAACTTTTTATGATCAATCAAATAATCTGCTCCCTCAGTCATTAAAATTATTGATATTTGAATTGCACACTTTAAGTATAGCATTAAGTATTTTTAATTTTTATGGAAAAATGCTGACATGCTACTAGCTTACTTTAATGAATGATCTTTACATGGAAAATCTATAAAAAAAGGGGCATATCGAAGTATTGATTCGACTGCCCTTTTTGTAAATTCAAAACTTAACCATTTACCTTGGTAGAAAATTCTAATATGTTTAGGAAATCATCGAGATCATTTAAAATTCTCAGAGTGCCTTTCCAGATGAACCAAATTCACGCATTTTACCAATAACCGTTTCCTTGATAGCCTCACGCCCTGGCCCTATGAATTTACGTGGATCATATACATCAGGATCTGAATTTAATATTGCACGTGCTGCTTTTGTAAAAGCGATTTGATTTTCTGTATTTACATTAATTTTGGCTGTTCCTAATGAAATTGACTTTTTGATTTGATCAGTTGGAATACCTGTACCGCCATGTAAAACTAGAGGCAACTCAATGGTTTTACAAATTAACTCCATTTCCGCAAACCCTAATTTTGGCTCACCTTTGTATGGACCGTGAACAGAACCTAATGCAGGGGCTAAGCAATCGATTCCTGTAAGGTTAACCAGTTCTTTACATTCGTTCGGATCTGCATAAATTACACCGTCGGCGATAACATCGTCTTCCTGTCCCCCAACCGTTCCAAGTTCAGCTTCTACAGACACTCCCCGTTTATGCGCATATTCAACTACTTGCTGTGTTACTTTCACATTTTCTTCAAAAGAAAAATGAGAAGCATCAATCATGACGGAAGTAAATCCAGCATCGATAGCCGCTATACACTTATCAAAGCTGGACCCATGATCCAAATGTATGGCTACTGGAACTGTAATATTCATTTCTTTCATAAGAGCATTCACTATCGATGTAACAACAGTAAATCCCCCCATATAACGGGCTGCTCCTTCCGAAACTCCAAGAATGACTGGAGACTTTTCTTCGTCAGCAGCTGAAAGTATTGCTTGTGTCCATTCCAGATTATTAATATTAAATTGACCAACTGCATATCCTTCTTTTAATGCAATGTTTAACATTTCTTTCATTGAGGCCAAACCCACAAATATCCCTCCACAAAAACTAGATTAGTAAAAAACAAAACATTTCATTCAAAGTTAATTTCTTCATACATAGTTATCTTATTGACACGATTTTCATGTCTTCCACCTTCAAAGGGAGTTGTTAACCATATTCTCGCAATCTCACGAGCTAGTTCGGGACCGATAACACGTTCTCCCATTGCCAGTATATTGGAATTATTATGCTCTCTTGTTGCCTTAGCACTAAAAGTATCATGTACTAGAGCACAGCGGATTCCCTTAACTTTATTTGCTGTGATACTCATTCCAATCCCTGTGCCACAAATTAATATTCCACGATCTACTTTACCGTTTGCGACCATTTCAGCTACGGGAATTGCATAATCTGGATAGTCCACAGAAGCGTTACTATCACACCCAAAATCTATGTACTGAATATTCATTTCTTTAAATAATGAAATGATCTCATTACGAATATTTATTCCGCCATGATCAGATGCTATCGCTACTCTCATTTTTGTTTCTCCTATTCTGACTCACGTTTTTTCTAGTATAAAAGTTTTTCCAGCAGCCTGTAATTATCCATCCTATTCGCCATTTGGATATTAACAGTTGTTAGTTCACTGTGAATGATTTTATTTTCTTTAATTCCAACAGCCAGACCAGAAAGGCCATTTTTGAGCAGTTCTACTGCCGCAACTCCCATTTTACTTGCTAGTACCCGATCAAATGCTGATGGGTTTCCCCCTCTTTGTATGAAGCCTAAAACTGTTGTTCTAACACTAATATTTAACTCCTGTTCAATATATCGTTGTAGATCCTGTAAATCATACATTCTTTCTGTAACAATTACGAGGTTATCGTTTTTTCCGCCGTCTATTCTCACACGTAATTCGGAACATATAGCATTAAAATCCAGTTTTCTTTCTGGAGTAGATATTATTTCCCCTGCACCTGCTAAAGCTGAATATAATGCCAGATCACCACAATATCTTCCCATTACTTCGACAATAGTCGTTTTATCGTGTGAAAAATCCGTATCTTTAATTTTGCCAATACACTCCAATACAGTATTTAAAGTGGTGTCAAATCCAATTGAATAATCTGTATATCCCAGGTCGTTATCAATCGTTCCAGGTATGCCGATCACTTTAATACCGAGGTCATGTAATTTCTCTGCTCCTTTTAAAGATCCTTCCCCACCTATTACAATCAATGAATCAATTCCAAAATTTTTTAATACCTTAAGTGCCTTTTTTCTTCCTGTTTCCTCCATAAATTCTGAGGATCTAGACGTTTTTAATATCGTCCCGCCCTTGTCAGCTATTCCTTCCACCCCTGAGGAAGTTAAAGGATGAATTTTTCCATCAATTAAACCTTGGAATCCATACTGTATTCCCATTACTTCTACGTCATAGTGACTTGCTGCTTTTACTGCTGCCCTAATAGCGGCATTCATTCCCGGGGCATCTCCACCACTTGTTAAGACTCCTAGTTTTTTCATTACCAATCTATCCTTTCCAATAACGATCAAACAAGTTATTCATATGTTCATTCATAATTTCCACTGCCTCTTCTTGTTTGTGACCTTGAATCGCCTTAACAAGTAATTGGTGCTCTTTAAAATTAACCTCTAAATAATCAGATCTAGTTACTGTTCGATCCCGAATAAATTTCCACATTTCTTGTTGTTTCATTGCGTTACTTATAGCCGCCATGATATTTATCAATAATTCATTATGCGAAGCCTTGGCGATACAAATATGTAACTTCTCATCTGTTTCTGGTATATATACCCCCGTTTTTACTTCTTCTTCCATCTCTTGGAGAGTCCTATTTAGATTCTCTATGTCTTCATCAGTCGCTGTTTGAGCAGCAAATTTAATAATAAGTGGCTCTATATTCATCCTTACTTCAATAATGTCTTCAGGAGATATAGATTTAAAAAAAATGGCTGTTTCCGAAGATTCAGATGTAATCTGGTTGCTCTTTACGAAAACACCTTCGCCTTGACGGGAATAAATAATACCATTCAACTCCAATGCGCTAAGTGCCTGTCGAATAGGAACACGACTTACACCAAAATTTTCACACAGTTCTCTTTCAGCTGGAAGTTTATCCCCAATTTTAAATGAACCCGACTGGATTTCCGTAAGAATTTGATTATAAATTTGCATATACAACTTCTTGCTTGATACAGGATTAAAATTAATAATAATCACTCCTCTCCATTTAGGTATTAAATACATGCACTACGGTCTGAACTAATTACAGTGGAATTATTTGTATACTTGTCTACTAAGTTACCTTATAAACATAGTATAACACTGATCTAATAACCCAGCAAACATTATTCATAAATAAAGACAAAAAAACCTCCGGAATTCCCGAAGGTTTTAGTAGAATTTGATTTAATTATATTAATAGATTTCTCAGCCGGATTTTCCTAGTCTTTCTTCTCCCTTAGTTTCTATAGCCTTTCCAGTTTGTTTAACTAAGAAAACAACAATACAAGAGCTAATGATCAAACTGATACCTAAGAAAATCATACTGGCATTAAATGATCCTGTAGCATCCTTTACGTATCCTACAATGTATGGTCCAAAGAATCCGCCAAGATTACCAACACTGTTAATAAGAGCGATTGCCCCAGCAGCAGCCGCTTCTGTAAGAAAGGACGGCGGGATTGACCAGAATGGTGCGTACGCACCAAACGCTCCACATAATGCAATTGTTAAGAAAACAAATGATAAAACAATACTTGTATTAGCAACAAAGGTGCTTATAATCATTCCTATTGCACTGGTTGTTAAACAAGCTGCAACATGCCAGCGACGCTCATTCTTTTTATCAGAATGATTTCCAACTAAAAACATAACTACCATGGCACAGACATACATTAACCCAATTAACCAACCCATGCCTTGAGTACTAAGAGATGTTGCTTCTGTTAAACCTTTCGAAATAGTAGGTAAAAACATATTAATGCCGTAATAACCCATCATCCAGCAAAAATAACCAATGGTTAAAATTAAAACGTCACGGTCCTTTAAAGCCTGTAGAAAAGTGTAGTGTTTTGCTTCCTGCTTTTCAAGTTTTTCTTTTGTTGTAACATCTATTAACCATTTTTTTTCATCTTTGTTTAACCATTTAACATCTTCAATTTTATCATCAAGATAAAAATAGCTAATAACGCCAAGGATCAATGACGGAATCGCTTCCAGAATAAACAACCATTGCCATCCGCCAAAACCTAACCAGTTGATACCTAATAAGAAGGTTGAAAGTGGAGAACCTAATGCATTCGCACCTGGTATCGCTAACATGAATGCCGCAATCGCTTTTGCGTGATGCTTAGATTGATAGAAGCCGCTTAAATAAAATACCATACAAGGATAGAAACTAGCTTCAGCAACCCCTAATAAAAAGCGGACTGTGTAAAATTGCATAGGAGTTTTTACAAATGCTATTAAAATCGCAATAAGTGCCCAAGATACCATAATTCTACTAATCCATTTTCTTGCCCCAATTTTCGTCATGATCGCACTGCCTGGTACTTCTAATAGAAAATAGCCAAGGAAGAAGATACCTGCTCCAAAACCAAAAACAGCGTTAGAAAAGCCTAAATCTTTGTTCATTTGCAGTGCAGCAAAACCAATGTTTACCCTATCTAATATAGAAATTGTAAAACATAAAAATAGAAAAGGAATTAGCCTCATTGTTACCTTTTTAGTTGTTGAACGCTCTAATTGAAGTATATCCAAAAATAATTCCTCCTTTAGTTATAATGGCTTCTTAATATTGGAACCCCTTACATAAAACGCTTACAAAAAGTTGTTTATGTATTTGTCTTTCTAAAAGGATGACCAAATAAGTGATATAAACAATTCAATTATTATTTCAATAATATCTTTTCAATAAATCATTTTCATTAAGAATTTTTAACAGCATTTCCAATACTTAGTAATAACTCAAATCATTAATTAAATAATCGCCTCCTTATTTTAAGATACACCCACTTGTCTTGTTGTCTACTTGTCTACTAAGTTGTTTATATACCAAATATACGTTTTTTTTTTTAGTTTGTCAATAAAATATAAAAAAATTCCCCATCATTTAAATGGGGAATTTCATATACTGTTGATTGACGCCAAATTATTTAATCTATTGAATCCTTCCAATATCGATCAAATAGATTTTGCATGTGGCCAGTCATGATCTTTACTGCTTCAATTTCATTGTGCTCCTCGATCGCCTTAATGATTAATTCGTGTTCGTTAAGATTAAAATCACGATAATCTGGGCGGGTTACGGTCCGATCCCGAAGAAATGTCCACATTTCCTGTTGTTTCATCGCATTACTGATAGCTGCCATAATATTAATAAACAAATCATTATGAGAGGCCTTAGCAATACCACAATGTAATTTCTCGTCTGTTTCTGGTACATATACTCCTGCTTTGGTTTCTTCCTTCATTTGATTGAGGGTGGAACGAAGCTCTTCTATGTCCTCATCGGTTGCTCTTTGTGCTGCAAATTTTATAATAAGAGGCTCAATATTCATTCTAGCTTCAATAATATCCTCTGGAGATATAGATTTAAAGAAGATAGCCGATTCGGAATTTTCAGGTGTTATTTGATTATTTTTTACATAAACGCCTTCACCTTGACGGGAATAAATTATACCATTCAGTTCCAATGCACTAAGGGCCTGACGAATAGGTGCTCGGCTTACACCAAACTGTTCACATAACTCTCTTTCTGCTGGCAGTTTATCACCTATTTTAAAGGAACCCGATTGGATTTCAGAAAGAATTTGATGATAGATTTGCATATATAATTTCTTGCTGGAAACTGGATTAAAATTAATAGTAATCACCCCTTTCCAAGTTGTATCCTAAGTAAGTAATTAGACATGTTTAATTATATCGATATTTTTTTAAAAGGGCAACAAACTAATAATTTAACAAATAAAACAGGCATTCCAAATTGGAATGCCTGTACTGTAAAGATTATCTTCATTAATCCATGTGTGAGCCGCCATTAATATCAATTTCTTCTCCCGTGATATAAGATGCTTCCTCAGAAACTAGGAAAGCAATTGTTGCGGCAATTTCTTCCGTTTCACCTGGTCTTCCCATAGGGATTCCATCGATAACTTTCTTTGCTTGGTCTTCCGGAAGGGACTTCCAAATATCCGTATTTACAAGGCCAGGTGCCACGCAGTTAACGGTTATTCCATCAAGAGCAACCTCACGAGCAAGGTTTTTAGAGAATCCCAAAACGGCTGCCTTTGAGGCAGAATAATGCGGCCCTCCAAAAACGCCTCCCCCTCGTTTTGCAGAAACGGAAGATAGACTTACGATACGGCCAAATTTTTGTTTTTTCATTGTTTCCAGTACAGCTTGGCTGCATAGGAAAAGTCCAAACATGTTAACATTAAATACTTTTGTTATATCCCCAAGCGTCATATCTTGGACCGTTACTTTTTGTGAAATTCCAGCATTATTAACTAGAATATCGATTCTGCCATATGTTTGAAGTACTTTCTCTACCATTGCATCAATGGATTCTTTGCTAGTAACATTTAACTCGATTCCTAAAGCTTTTCCGCCAGCTTCGGTAATTGCATTAACTGTATCCTGAATTCCGTCCATAAATAAGTCAGCAACAACAACAGCTGCTCCTTGTTTTGCCAAAGTTAAAGCAATTGTGCGTCCAATTCCCCTTTTTGAACCGCTTCCTGTTACGATCGCTACTCTATTATTTAATTCAAACATGCTGCCTCTCTCCTCTTGATTTATTCGTTTCTTAGTAAGTCTTTTGCTGTTTTTACGATATTATCTATAGTGATACCATTAAGCTCTAACAATTTCTCATACGGTGCAGACTGACCAAACTGATCTTGAACTCCAATTCTTCTGACAATACCTTTACCCTCTTCAGCAACTACTTCACAAACTGCACTCCCAAGCCCATTTAAAATGTTATGATCTTCAACAGTAATGATCTTACCAGTATTTAAACATTCAACCACTGCTTCTCGATCTAGAGGTTTAATGGTATGCATGTCGATTAGCTTTACAGAAATTCCTTCTTTTTCTAATTGTTTTGTTGCTTCTAAAGCAAGATAAACAGTATCACCATTCGCAATAATTGCTAAATCCTTACCATCCTTGATTTGTTTCGCTTTACCAATCGTGAATTCTTCATTCTCGTCATAAATAACTGGTACCGTATCTCTTGTAAACCGTAGATATACCGGTCCATGTATTTCTGCTGCTTGTTCCACTAATTTTCTAGTAGAATAGTAATCAGCTCCCATAACAACCTTCATATTTGGAATCGTTCTCAAGACTCCCATGTCCTCAATACTCTGATGACTGGCCCCATCATTTGCTGGAGTAAGTCCCCCATGAGAACAAGCAATTTTAACATTTAAATTTGGATAACAAATTTCTTGTCGGATCTGTTCTGCCATTCTTAATGATCCAAATACTGCGTAAGTGCTTACAAAAGGAATCTTTCCAGTGGTTGCAAGTCCAGCAGCTAGCCCAGCGCCATTTTGCTCAGCAATACCAACATTCACATGTTGATTTGGTAATTCCTTTGCAAATGCTGTTGTCTTACATGACTTACCAATATCAATATCAACCACATAAATATTTTTGTTTTGTTTTCCTAATCTTACAATTTCATCTCCAAAGCCTTCTCTGGTTGCTTTTTTCACTAAAAGTTCTTTTTCCAATAAACTCATTATTTTAACCCCCCGGCTAATTCTGCTATTGCCTGAAGATACTCAACATCATTAGGAGCAACACCATGCCACCCAACTGAATTTTCCATAAAGGATACGCCTTTGCCTTTTACTGTGTTAAGGACAATACACTTCGGTTTTCCATTCTTAGCTTCTCTAACATAATCCAGTGTTTCCACAATCTCTTCCATGGAATGTCCATCGATCCTTTTCGTTTCAAAACCAAATGCCGCAAACTTCTTCTCTAAATCTTGGTTTGGCATAATTTCATCGGTTGTACCATCAATTTGCAATCCATTATCATCAACAAAAACTACTAAATTATCAAGTTGGTACTTAACTGCACTTTGTGCTGCTTCCCAAATTTGTCCTTCTTGACACTCGCCATCACCTAAAATAGCGAAAACCCGATAATTTTTCTCATCTCTTTTTCCTCCCAGTGCCATGCCAACCGCACATGAAAGTCCTTGACCTAGAGAGCCTGTCGAAATATCAATGCCAGGGCATTTTTTCATATCAGGATGTCCTTGAAAAGGAGATCCGAACTGTCTTAACGTGTAAATTGTGTCAAGTGGCACAAACCCTCTTAATGCTAAGGCTGAATATTGAATGGGACAAACATGTCCTTTCGATAACACGAACCTGTCTCGGTCCTCCCATTTTGGATTAGAAGGGTCAATGTTCATTTCCCTAAAATATAATGCGGTTACTACATCAGCTGCGGAAAGTGATCCACCAGGATGCCCTGATTTTGCTTCATGAATCATCGTAAGTGCTGTTTTTCGAAGCTCAATAGCCATTTGTTCCAATTCTTCAATACTACTATTTCTCATACCAGTCACCTCACAAGTTTATGTATTATGTTTTTGTTTTAAATCGTTTTGTTGTCTACTTGTCTACTAAGTTACCTTATGTATTCAGTATATCACCGGTCAACCCATTGTCAATATCAATTTTTATAATTTTCACTGCTTTATTCAGCGAATTTTCTTGAAATTAATTAGACACTACTTCGCAAGATCTAAATATAAAAGTCCAGGCACCATAGAAAGACAAATAAGTGTCTTTTTATGGTGCCTGGCACAAGTATTGTTGATAAAATTTTCATTTAGATTCTTTATTTCGTAACACAGTTATAAACCCATCTAAAATTTCATGGCTTACAACAAATCCTTTTCGTTTATAAAACTCCAAGGCATCGTTATTCCCATTCGAAACAAAAATAAAATAATCCTCGACATCAGTGAATTGCTTCAACCAATTAATCGATCTATCAAAAAGCACCGATCCAATCCCATATTTTCTATATTCTTTCTTAAGATAAAACTGGGATAAACACCCTACATTCTTTCTACTAACAGAAGTAATGTCAAAAAAAGTGGCAAAATCATTGTTATATGTTTCTTTGGGAGATATGTTTGAGTATGCATATCCAACTATCTTATCATCGTCTTTAGCAACCACAATTTGATTGTAAATTGCACTCTTCATTGAAGGAATCATTCGTGAATTAAAATTCATGCTGTCAAACAATTCAGGTTTAATTTTTGCTTTTGACTTTTGAAAAACCATAAGTTCATCGCATAACTCTCTGCAATATTCAGCTTTATCATCAGCAATGACTTCATATTTTATATTCATGTTGACTCCTTTTTTATAAACATTTATTGAACCATTGCCATTTTACCATTTGTTAAATCCGTTAGGAAATGTACTTTTTTTGCAATTATTTAACATTCCGCTACTTCTATTTCACCTTTAAGGTTATTCCAAACTTTAACGGAAATAATTGCAATTAAAACCAACGACAAGATTACTAAAGTGATACCAATTAATGAATTGCTAACAGATATTCCTACAAAGCTATAAATCAACATTAACGGAATATTTGCGAGAATGATTGTAAAGATATATGTCTTATAGTTCAAGCAAGCTGCAGCTGATAAATAACAAATAGCATCTGTTGGAGCAATCGGGCAGATGATACCCAATGCCAAAAATTTATAATTATACTTCTCTAAAAGTTTCCCTAAATTTGAGTTCTTGCGCTTTAGAAATTGATTCAAGCTTGCCAGCGGCAACAATTTTGAAACTACATAAACTAATGTTTCACTCAATATTATTCCAGTCATGGATAACACAAAACCTGTCAGGGGATTAAAGCAAATCCCTCCTAAAATCATCAACGTCAAACCAGGAATAAAAAAGAGAAGACGGACGATCCATAAGCCAAGGAACAATGCCATTGCATATTTTGTATTTTACGTAATGACTTGTTTTAATGTATCTAAATCTATTGAGAGTAAGTTATTTTGTTTTACTATAAATATTAATAAAACCCATAGTGCTACGATGAGGAGTTTTTTCATTTTGGTCATATCCTTTTCTTTGGAACAGTATTAGATAGAGGCTTAGACAGGAGAGTATTTTGGTGTCTCACATTGAAATAACTTGTTGCTCCCTCTCTATTCATTAGTATAGAAGTCAATTTGCGAGGAATTATCGTAAAAATATGTGAAGATCGTGTTATAGCTATTAAAAAAAGCCCTATCAGAGGGCTTCAAAAGAAATCGTTTTTGATACTTGTGTAAAAAATATTACCTATTCGCTGCTTTCGCTCATCTATACTATCTTTGTTAGTTTCTAAATAGAAGTACTAGCTTCTTCTTTTTTACTTTTCTCGTCTATTAAAGTTTTTGCAGCTCTTAACGCTAAAAGATAGCTGTCAAAACCGAATCCGCAAATTTGTCCCTGTGCAATTTCCGCAAATACTGAATGATGTCTAAATTCATCACGGGCATGAATATTAGACATATGGATCTCAATAAATGGGACTTCAAGAATGTCCAATGCGTCTCTTAATCCATAACTATAGTGGGTCCATGCACCAGCATT
>JAUZQA010000849.1 GCA_030705665.1 Bacillota bacterium | reverse complement strand
TGCACATTGGTTTTTATTAAAGGATTACTTCTACTATTTTTATAGATTAAATAATCAGGTTTACTTAGCGAAATCTCTTCTTTTAGCAGATGAATGTTTGGAGATATTCCAAATATATACATAGACCGCTCGATTGCATTTAAATGATTCTTTCCTTGTCTGGATTCCTTTGTAATAAACGGATCCCAACGGCCGTCAGCTAATATCGAAGCTCCCCGGAAATTTGCATAAGCAGAAGCCGTAAAATCAGTTAACACTTTAACCTTATGGTGTTGATTCCCAACCTGTAAAACATAATTCATTTCCTGTACAGGATACGAAGATACCGGCTCAATATAGGGTTTATAGAAACCACTTATTAAAAACAACAACAAACTAAAAGCAATGATCGGATAAAAGTGCTTTTTATGAACGGTAAAAATAGATTGTTTAAAGGTAATCCCTCCATCAGGAAGGATGTAGAGAAGAAGCAACAGCCCATAGTAGGCATGCTTGTAGCTTAAGACTGAAAAAATAGTGATCACGATCGCTATTAGAATCGTAAAAATGTTTTTTGTTTTAAGTCTGATTAATCCATAAAGGATTAACACAAAAATGATGAGGAAAACTTTATTTTCAAAAAAATTCACACTTTGCCATTCCATATTTACGCTTTTCGTTAATGGGTCATTCATTAACAGGAAAATATAAAAATTCGTTTTCCATCCGCCTGCATTGAGAAATCCGCCCAGCAGGATAAATAGTAAAGTGAAAGAGTATGCCTTGTAGCTTTTCCTTCTTTGTACGACCAGTTCTATAATGGCTATCCCATAAAAAATTAGCAGTAAAGGCCAGATCCCACCGTGAACGTTTGAAATGAATAAAGAAAATAAACCTAAAACCAGACCTTTTTTGATGGTTGGGTCTTTTCTGAATTTTAGGATCCAAATAAAATACCATACCGTTAAAGACCCAGAAACCATTTGCGGTCTTAGGGGCATATACATTATGTATATAAAATTAACAAATAATAGAATAAGGAAATGCATATATGGATGGAATTTTTGGATCGCAAATTCCTCCATTGAGGTGAAACAAAGCTTGTATAATCCCCAAATTAATATCCCCAACCAAAAAACATTAAAAACATGAAGCCCGATCCAGCTAAAGTAATGATAAATAAATGAAATTGTGATTTGAAAAAGAACCTCATGCGGAACATAGTTTAAATGTTCATTAAAAGAATTGATCGAAGTGTTTACGATATTTCCATGCTGTAACATCCAATTACCCAGTGACAAATGCCAAAATGTATCAGGATCATGCTTGTTATATGCGGGTTGAGAACCATATAAAAAGAGATAAAGTGAGAATATCCCATATATTGTTAAAAGAAATTTATTATGAGGGAACTTTCCTTTAATGAATTTGTACATTACCCCACCTGCCCAAAAATAAAAAATGTATTCTTTCTCTGCACGATTTTTTAAACCTCTTTCTTTGCTTCCATAAATAATGCACGGATGAATCTTCTGATGTTAATCCGCGAATTATCCTGGTGTTTTTTTCCTTCCAATTCCAGCATTTTTAACCGTACTTGTCCATAGTCGAATAGTTTGGCTGAATAATTTTCAAAAATGGGGTTTGTGTAGTCAGTTAACCCAAGAGAAGCAAGATGCTCCAGCGTTTGATGAATGGTTC
>JAUZQA010000848.1 GCA_030705665.1 Bacillota bacterium | reverse complement strand
TCATCTTTTACATGAAGATGTGATTTTGTATCGGCATTAAAGCGAACAAGGTATTGCTTTTCTTCGATCGTCGAATATTTTTTCTGTTCACTCATTATTTCATCACCTTCCAAGCTCGAAAAACATCTCGGGCGAGTTTCATTTTTTCTTTTGGTGAACCTAGACCACTCCAAATTTTCTTTTGTTTCTCCCATTTGGATGCTCCATCAACGGTAAACATTTGACTTGCCGCTTTATTCACCATTGGAATATATTCATCAAAATATTGCGGGAATTTATTAAAATGATGAGTCGAATTTTGATACTTTCTCATATCCTGACCCACAAAGCCTTCCATTAGTTTTTCACGATACATGCTTAGGGTTCCTTCAGAAAAGTCTCCCACTTTCTTTGCAAATAGAATAGTTTCCGCTGCTAATCTTCCGGAAGTCATTGCTAAATTCGATCCTTCCCGATGAATGGCATTAACCAATTGGGAAGCATCGCCAATTACGATGACTCCGTCCCCGACAATTTTCCCCATCGATTTGTATCCGCCCTCCGGGATCAAGTGGGCTAAATACTCCTGTGGTTCGCTTCCTTGAATATAAGGGCGAATCATTGGATGGTTTTTCACATATTCCAGTAATTCATAAGGTTTGATTTTATGTTTGATCAGTCCAGATAGAAGTGTGCCCACACCAATGCTTAACGTATCCTTGTTTGTATAAAGGAACCCTGTTCCGAGAATCCCTTTGGTGGCATCGCCAAATAATTCAATTGTGCAGCCTTGATTCTCTTCCAGATTGAAGCGGTCCTCAATTACCTTTTTATCAAGCTTCAAAATTTCCATCGTCGCTAAGGCTACTTCTTCTGGCTTATATTCTTTATGAAACCCCAGCTTTTGTGCCAACAGGGAGTTTACACCATCTGCTAACACGACGACATCTGCATAGATATCGCCTTCTGGACGGTCTGTTCTGACGCCAACCACCTTTCCATTTTCAACAATACACTCTAATACGACTGTTTCGTTGACCAAAATGGCACCTTGTTCAACTGCTTTATCTGCATACCACTGATCAAAATTTGCTCTTAAGACGGTAAAGTTGTTGTAAGGCTCCTTCGCCCATTCCATTCCTTTATAACTAAAAGAGACAGCAGACTCCTTATCCATCATCATAAAACGCTGTTCCACGATTGGACGCTCTAATGGAGCTTCTTTATAAAAACCAGGTATAATGTCCTCCATCATTTTTCGATAAAGAACACCTCCCATAACATTTTTTGAACCAGGATACTCTCCTCTTTCAATAAGCAGAACGTTTGCGCCGCCTTTTGCTAGATCATAGGCACAGGAAATCCCTGCTGGACCTGCCCCGACTACGATTGCATCAAACTTCTCTGGCATAACTAACCTCCTTTTTCGTTAAAGCCTTTTTAAACTGTTCAATGAATAACGGGATGACCTCAAAAGCATCACCAACAATACCATAATGACAAGTCTGGAAAATAGGGGCGCTAGCATCTTTATTAATCGCAATAATTAAACCAGAATTTTTCATTCCGACAACGTGTTGAATCGCTCCGGAAATTCCAATGGCAAAGTAAATTTTCGGTGTTACCGTTACACCTGTTTGACCTACCTGATGAGGATGTGAAATCCATCCCGCTTCCACCACATCCCGACTGGCACCAACTGCGCCTCCCAGAGT
>JAUZQA010000847.1 GCA_030705665.1 Bacillota bacterium | reverse complement strand
GAGCTCGCTAAAATTGTCAAAAGGCTGCACCCAGAAACCCCGATTATCTTTGGAGGCTTATCATCATCCTATTTTCATAAAGAGTTAATCCAGTATCCTTTTATTGATTTTGTAATGCGCGGTGATTCAACCGAAAAGCTGATGCTGCTGTTAATGAATAAATTGGAATCCGGAAGTACTCATTATGCAGATATTCCAAATTTAACTTGGAAAAAAGGGAACGAGATTGGCTATAACCCGCTGACATATGTGCCGAAGAATTTAGATGAATTTGATGTGCCCGGTTACCGCTATACGATTCGCTCTGTTTTTAAATATAAAAACTTCCTTGATCCGCTTCCCTATAATGGCTGGCTTCAATATCCCAACACCGCATTGTTGACTGCAAAGGGCTGTACGCAGAACTGTTTAATTTGCGGCGGTTCAAAGGATGCCTACGAGCAAAACTGCAATCGAAAATCGATTGCCTTGAGGTCGCCGAGCAAACTAGCTGAAGATATTCAGTTTATCCAGCGGTTTAGCCGCGCGCCTATCTTTATTTTGCATGATATTCGCCAGGGCGGAGTTGAATATGTAGATGAATTTTTGGGGCTCTTAAAAAATATGAAACTCAAGAACGAAATTGTTTTTGAATTGTTTCAGTATGCAGATGAGTCTTTTTTCAAAAAAATAAATGAAGCTGTTCCGAAATATAGTATTGAAGTTACGCTTGAAACCCATGAAGAGAAACTAAGGAAGTTAAACGGCAAGTTTAGCTGTACAAATGAAAAAATCATCGAAACCATGAATTCTGCACTAAAACATGGCTGTAAAAAGATTGATTTATTTTTTATGGTAGGTGTCCCTGGGCAGACGTACAAAAGTGCCTTGGAAAACATCGATTTTTGTGAAGAAATACACAATAGGTGTGGAAATGATCCAAGACTATTTTATTTTATCTCGCCGCTCGCACCGTTTCTTGATCCAGCCAGCCCTGCCTTCGAGCATCCGGAAATTTACGGGTACAAAAAGTTCTGTCACACTTTGGAAGACCACCGTGCGGCAATTACACAGCCAAGCTGGAAGCATATGCTCAGCTATGAAACAAATGAAATGACACGGGATGAGATTGTGAATGCCACTTATGATGCAGCTGAATTGCTAAATGAATTTAAGTTAAACTATTCACTCATCGAAATTGATGCCTATGTTGATATTCAAAGAAAGATTGAAAAGTCAAAGACCTATATTGAGAGAATTGATCAGCTTTTAGCCCTGCCTCCTGAGGAGTATAACAGGGAATTAGTGAAAGTGAAAAAGGAAATAGAAGAGTTGAACCGTTATAGTATTTGCGGAAGAAATGAATTAAAGTGGGAAGTTAAAAATAATTATGCGAATTTCTTTTCGCTTGCTTTAGTCGGATTGGAGCAGCTTTACGAGGACTATGCGATTAAAGTGCGGCATCAGCTAAGCCCGAAAAAACGGGAGCAGGTTGAGCTTGAGGCTTTCAAAATTAAGTAATACACAAAAAGGGTATCCGATTTATGTTTATCGGTACCCTTTTTTCAGATGAATTACATTGTCTGCGGCGTTCTGGGATTTTTTCATCTTAGTGTCCGCCGAGGTAAGCATTTCTGATTTGGTCGCTTTGGTTCAGTTCTTCGGCAGTACCGGAAGCGACGATCTTGCCTGTTTCGATGACATAGGCCCGATCAGCAATTGATAATGCCAT
>JAUZQA010000846.1 GCA_030705665.1 Bacillota bacterium | reverse complement strand
TGTATGATATATTTTTTTACGGGAAAAAGAAATATAAGCGAATTTTAATAATGGAGTGAAATATATGTTACATCAATTCTCACGAAATGAATTGGCAATTGGGAAAGAAGGACTCGACATCATGAAGAACAGTACCGTTGCGGTTCTGGGAATCGGCGGTGTCGGTTCTTTTGCCGCAGAAGCATTGGCCCGATCAGGGGTTGGCCGTCTGATTTTAATTGATAAAGATGATGTCGATATCACAAACGTTAACCGTCAAATAATTGCCCTGTTGTCAACTGTGGGCCAGCCCAAGGCTGATTTAATGAAAGCACGGATTCAAGATATTAACCCTGAATGTGAAGTAGTTGCTTTAAAGATTTTTTATACCGAAGAGACCTATGAGCAAATATTTGATTATAATTTGGATTTTGTTGTTGATGCTTCCGATACAATTGTTTACAAGATTCATTTGATGAAAGAATGCTTAAAGCGGAATATCCCGATCATTTCTAGCATGGGCGCAGCTAATAAAATTGATCCAACACGTTTTCAAATTGCCGATATATCTAAAACCCATACGGACCCTATTGCAAAGGTGATCCGCACAAAACTGCGAAAAGAAGGGATCCGTAAAGGAATACCAGTGGTTTTTTCAGATGAAAGTCCAATCGTAATTCGTGAGGACGTGAGAAAAGTAGTTGGAAAAGAAAATGCGGAAATTCGAAAAGCACAAATGCCTCCCGCTTCGAACGCATTTGTGCCATCGGTTGCCGGATTGATTATGGCAAGCTACGTTGTAAATCAATTACTTAAAGATATTAAAATTACCCGTGTGTCTGACTAAAATTGATGATTAAATCCCTGAACTATACTGTTTGGGGGTTTTCTTTTTGAGAAGAGTACCGGTTTCATGAGAACTAGGAAAATACGATAAGGTGCTTGTTACCATTAGGCCGTGAAAAGTGGAATGATGGTAACGAGAAAGGAAATTTCGTTACCATGGTCTAGTGAAAAGCAGGTTGATGGTAACGAGAATGGGAACTATAAAAATATTCATGGCTTTATATAGTAAGTTGCGGGGCCATTCCCCATCTCCTTAAAATTTTTTGAAAGTATTCTTCTAATCGTCATCCTAGAAATTATTTGACACCGATTTTCAACAGTAGCCACCGTGATTTTCCTATCCGGAAAAAGAAGTAACAACTCCTCCACATTTCTCAGCACAGCCGATTCAATATCCTCAATACAACCGCATTTATCACAAATTAAAATGTGCTTTTCAAAATGGGTGATAATTGAATGACAACCAATACCAATACAAATTAATAAAGTTAACCAATTACCTGGGATCGCAGCTAAAAATTCATCAAACTTTTGTTCACCCTCAAAGCCTTTTTCAACTGAATAATATTTTTTTGCATCTTTATCGGCGAGTTCCATTCGAAAATGAAGGATCGTAAAGTTAATAATTCCTTAGATTCAGTTCTGGATTTATAGACCATGCACACATCTCCAATCTTAGATTTGTTAATAATTATACCTAATTTATTAAGAAAAAAAGTTACCACTTTGGTAAAATTGTCTAGTACTTGTAGAAAGGAGAGAGAGTTTGGAACCAATCGTAGAGTTAAAGAGTGTGACAAAAGTGATTAGCGGCAGGAAAATCATAGATGATATTAGCTTTGTCGTTAATAAAGGAGAAGTATTTGGCTTTTTAGGTCCGAATGGAG
>JAUZQA010000845.1 GCA_030705665.1 Bacillota bacterium | reverse complement strand
AGGATGGATTTGATAAAACCATTTTTCGTATGGTTTCTCGAGTTAATTTTTGGTTGCTCCATTTCCATTCTTGTACCCTCCATTAATTTTGGTTATATTTGTGAAACAAATCACAAGTGTAAACATAGGAATTCCTTGATTGATCCCCGCGTTTACCATTTACATACATTGCGCTCATGCTTCCTCTCAACTTTGGCTGGATTCTACATATTTAGCTCGTGATTCTACATATCTTTGATCGGATTCTACATATCTTTGGGTGGATTCTACATCTTTGTCCCGTGATTCTACATATCTTTGATCGGATTCTACATCTTTGTCCCGTGATTCTACATATCTTTGGCTGGATTCTACATCTTTGTCCCGTGAATCTACAGATCAAAACGCAGCCCAACAATTAATTGCATTTCTTTCCTCCCTGTTGAGTCCGTTCCAACGAACTCAGTGCTAAGTGATCTGAAAATTGTTCTATCAAAAAAAGTTCCTCCTAATCACTCGATTGATAATTATTCTCAATAGAGATTATATTTGTGAGATAATTCACATATGATTACATGTCTTTTCAACAATATTAAGTTTACCTTTTAATAGGAAGAAGGAACCTTGATTTCCATCAACCTTTTAAACTATTTGATATCAAAAAAAAAGAGAAGGAAAACTGGTTAAGTTCCCTTCTCTCTATTTGATCCACAGTATATAATAATCAGATATTAGAATCCAGCGAAATCCGTTCCTTTATTTACTAATTGTAATGGAGATGGAATGGAGGCCTTTACAGTTTCCTTATTAATCAATTTTAAGGAGTTGTCCACGCCTAACACACCTTCTTGGGCTGGCTGTTGTGCAATGTCAGCATACATCGTTCCATTTTGAACATTGCTGATGGCCTCTTTTTCACCATCAATTCCAATGATAGAGATATCTTTTTTATTGGAGGCTTGAACAGCTTTTAATGCACCAAGTGCCATCTCATCATTTTGTGCAAAAATTCCTTTCACATCCGGTTGGGATTGCAGAATGTTCTGCATAACATTTAACGCTTTACTGCGGTCAAAGTCGGCAGGTTGTTTAGCAACAATCTGAATTCCTTTGGCGGTTGCAATTTCCTTATCAAATCCCTGTTCACGATCTCTTTCTGCAGAAGTTCCGATTACGCCTTGAAGCTCAACCACTTTACCATTACCGTTTAATGCTTTAATTAATTGGTCAGCTGCCATCTTACCTGCCGCCACGTTATCAGATGCGATGAATGTAGCAATCTTGCCTCCGTCTACGCTACGGTCAAGTGTAATCACAGGAATATTTGCCTTATTGGCCATTTGTACTGCACTTGTCAGCGATTGACTGGAAACTGGATTTAGAATAATCGCCTCTACTTTTTGTTGAATAAGATCTTGAATTTGGGATAATTGTTTTGCTGCATCATTATTGCCGTCATTAACAATTAGATTTACACCTTTGCTATCTGCTTCTTTTTGGGCTCCATCACGCATTGCAACGAAAAACGGATTGTTCAATGTTGAAACCGCAAACCCAATTGCATGCTTTGCACTCCCATTACTTGAAGAAGAACTGGATTTTCCAGATTGTGAACTACAGCCAACTAGTAAACTTGTACCTAACAAACCGATCGCAACAGCTTTTACAATACTTTTTTTCATGAGATTTTCCTCCTAAGGAAATAGAATATAATAGTATTAGTTTGCAAGTTT
>JAUZQA010000844.1 GCA_030705665.1 Bacillota bacterium | reverse complement strand
AATATAAAGTGAGAATACCCCATATAGTGTTAAAAGAAACTTATTATGAGGGAACTTTTCTTTAATGAGTTTGTACATTACCCCACCTGCCCAAAAATAAAAAATGTATTCTTTCTCTGCACGATTGTTTAAACCTCTTTCTTTGCTTCCATGAATAATGCACGGATGAATCTTCTGATGTTAATTCGCGAATTATCCTGGTGCTTTTTTCCTTCCAATTCCAGCATTTTTAACCGTACTTGTCCATAGTCGAATAGTTTGGCTGAATAATTTTCAAATATGGGGTTTGTGTAGTCCGTTAACCCAAGAGAAGCAAGATGCTCCAGCGTTTGATGAATGGTTCGGCGAACTCGCTGTTCTCCTGTTCGTATTTCTTTTGTTAGTTCTTGGGGGCAAACAATGGTTCCGAGCCGTTTTTCAATAACCATCCTGTACAATTCCTTGAAAGGGGGAACCTCACGAATGCCCTCATCCTCTAATTTTGATAAAATCAACAAGAGATCAAGCAAATCCTTGGCACCGTTGTCGCCGATTATTCCGAGTTCCAAGAGAATACTTTTTCCAGAAGTGATAATGGGAATGTAACTACCTTGAGATTCGTTTTTAGGTAACTCATTTTTTGTATGAGATTCCAAGAAACGTAGGGAACTTTGAATATGTCGGAGTGATCTTTCCAGCAGCAAATGATCACATACGAGCTTAATGATACTCACAACTTCCAATCTGTTAATGGGTTTTGTAATAAAATGCTCAATTCCAAGTGAGTATGCCTCACTAATCATATCCTTCGATTCTACTTGGGAGATCATGATGATTTTTCCATTAAACGATGGAGCTATTTCTCTAATCGTTTCAATGCCATCCCGATTTGGCATAAGTAAGTCGATGATCAAGATATCAATTTCCTGAACAGCAAGATGATCAGCATAAACCTCCGAACCGTCCTCT
Organism: Bacillota bacterium; assembly: GCA_030705665.1. The sequence goes on along the minus strand of JAUZQA010000844.1, from coordinate 766 downwards.
CTTTCACCGGCAATAACCCCCAATCCTTCCTCTTCGATAATATTTGAAAGCATCCCTCGAATTGTGGCTGAATCATCGACAATAAAAAACTTCATTGTAATCATCCCTTTTCAGTTAAACTGGCAAGCGGAAACAAAATTTCAAAGATCGCTCCTGAACTATTTGTGGAATCGATGAGTGATATGGTTCCGCCGTTGTTTTCAATGATATTTTTTATAAAAGATAATCCGATCCCATTGGAAGCAATACCGTTATGATCAAATTTAGTTGTAAAGCCTGGCTCAAAAATGAACAATTTATTTTTTGGCGCTATTCCGCTGCCATTATCTTCGATGTTAATTTTTACCGTATCATTGATTCTTTCAATTGTTAAAATAACATGTCCAGCTTGATCAATTGCTTCAACAGAATTGGCTACAAGATTATTAATCAACGAGAAAAGGATAAAAGTGTGATAGGGTGGATGTTCCCCTGAAATCTTACTCTCAAAATGGATCTTCTTGCCAAGCATCTCTCCATAGTTTTGGTTGGAACGAGTAATGATTCCGACCATTTCCTCGATATTCATAAAATCACTCAGTTTTTCTTTCACCATTAATTTCGACAGTCCCGCATAAATACGCTGATTATCTTTTTTAATTTCATGTAATTCTCCAGCAATTTTAAGAGCATCATTTGCCCGTTCAGGTTCGTTGAGCTCCTTCAATCGGCGGTAAAGCAAGTAACAGGAATTTGTTAAGATCTCCGCATTCTTCGTTGTTTTTTT
>JAUZQA010000843.1 GCA_030705665.1 Bacillota bacterium | reverse complement strand
TTTTAGATTAAACTTCTTAAGCGCTGCAAGAATTGGTTTTACATATATCTTCGTAGGCTTCAGCAGCTCCTCGCCAAGTGTACAGCCTAGTTCATCTACATATTTTGTTAACGGCCATTTTGCATCATTGAAAAATACTTTTCGAACAAGGGAGTAGCCATTGCTATGAATGCCGCTTGAAGAAAGTCCGATCAACACATCTCCAGGCTGAATCGTTTCTCCTGTAATCAATTTCGATTTTTCTGCTGCACCAACGGCAAAGCCTGCAAGATCGTATTCATTTTCATCATACAAGCCGGGCATTTCAGCTGTCTCGCCGCCAATCAAGGCACAACCTGCCTGCTCACAGCCATCTGCCACACCTTTGACAATCGCTTCAATTTTTGCCGGATCGGCTGCGCCACAAGCAATATAATCAAGAAAATAAAGCGGCTCTGCTCCTTGAACGACAATATCGTTCACACACATTGCTACTGCATCGATCCCGATGGTATCATGTCGATCCATCATAAAGGCGATCATCAGTTTAGTGCCAACTCCATCCGTTCCGGATACTAAAACTGGCTCTTTTAGGTTTAGAACAGAAAGATCAAACATGCCTCCAAATCCGCCCAAGCCGCCTAATACTCCGGCCCTCACTGTTTTTTGGACATGTTTTTTCATTCTTGTAACAGCCTCATATCCGGCCTCGATATTTACACCTGCTTCTTTATAAGCATTTGACATATGGATGGCACCTCCTTATTTACTCTGATAATAGTATTGTAATGTATCTGGATAAATTTCTGTCGGATAGTTCCCGGTAAAGCAGCCAAGGCAAAAGCCTGATGACTCTCCATCATCCAATTTTCCAATTGACTCAATCATGCCCTCTAAAGAAATGAATGTAAGGGAATCCGCACCGATTAATTCCCTGATTTGTTCAACAGACTTGTCAGAGGCAATTAATTCTGCCTTTGTTGAAGTATCAATGCCATAGAAGCATGGATTTTTAATCGGTGGGGAGCTAATTACAACATGAACCTCCAGCGCACCTGCATCCTTTAGCATTTTCACAATCCGTCTGCTCGTGGTTCCGCGAACAATTGAATCATCAACCATGATAACACGCTTTCCTTCAACAACCCCGCGAACAGGAGAAAGCTTCATTTTTACGCCCTGCTCCCTCAAAGACTGTGATGGCTGAATAAATGTTCTGCCCACATAACGGTTTTTAATTAAGCCCATTTCATAAGGAATACCAGAAGCTTCAGCGTAACCAATTGCTGCCGAGATACTTGAATCGGGAACACCTGTCACCACATCCGCTTTAATTGGCGCTTCCACTGCAAGGCGTTTACCCATTCTTTTACGTGCAGAGTGCACATTAATTCCTAAAATATCACTGTCCGGTCTTGAAAAATAAATATATTCCATCGCACACATGGATCTTTTTGTATTAACAGCAAACCGTTCTGACGTCATTCCACTATCATTGATGATCAACAATTCCCCGGGCATAATGTCACGGATAAACTCTGCGCCAACGACATCTAGGGCACATGTTTCAGAAGCAACAACAAATGCATTCCCCAGGCTGCCAAGTGAGAGCGGCCTCAACCCCTGCGGGTCAAGAGCAACCATCATTTCTGTTTCCGTCATAACTAGGTAAGCGTATGCCCCTTTTAACATGGTCAGGGCATTTTTAACCTGGTCTTTTACCAACTGATAACCGCT
>JAUZQA010000842.1 GCA_030705665.1 Bacillota bacterium | reverse complement strand
CGAATTATAATAACAGTGTAAACAAGTTAATAATAATGTTTTTAGAAAAGGGGTCTTATCTATGTTTAATAAATTTTTAAGAGAAAATAAAATTGCTTCTTATATTCTTACAGTCATTCGCCTATACGTTGGTTATGAATTTTTAATGGCTGGTTTTGAAAAAATTTCAGGCGGCAAGTTTGATGCAAGTGGATTCTTAGCGGGCGTAATTCATAATCCCGTTCTTAGTCCGGTAAAAGCTGTCGAATATCCAACATATGTTTCTTTCTTACAACACTTTGCCTTACCAAACGCACACCTTTTCAACGTTCTTGTTCCTTATGGTGAATTCTTAGTAGGTCTTGGCTTAATCATTGGATGTTTAACAACTGCTGCTGCATTCTTTGGTTTAGTAATGAACTTCAGCTATGTAATGGCTGGTGTTGTTTCTAGTAACCCATTAGACATCTTACTAGGTGTAATCATTCTTGCTGCCGGCTTTAATGCAGGCCGTATCGGTTTAGACCGCTGGGTGATCCCATTCTTGCACAAATTTGGTGCAAAAGAAGTCAACTCTGTTAAACGCAGTGCATAATGTATAATTTTTAAAAAAATCCGGACCCACAGGCAGCTTCGAGCAGCCTGTGGGTTTTTGCATTATGATTCTTTGGGGATCTTTTGGGTGGAAATTTCACTTGAAAGGGCAGGGTTACGGGAGATGCTTGTTGAATGAAATAGTAAACGAGGTGAAGTAATGAGAATTAGAAAAGCCGTTTTATCAGATGTGGATGGTATCGCCAAAGTACATGTTGCTTGTTGGAAAACCACGTATTCAGGCATTATACCCGATGAATATATCGGAAAGCAGACCTATGAAAAACGGGCAAAACTATGGGAACGAGTCATTCCAAATGGAAATGTCGTTGTGGCTGAAGACGATCATGGTCAAATCATTGGTTTTGCGGACGGCGGCAAAGAAAGAACAGGAGAATATGAAGAATACAAAGGCGAGGTGTATTCCATTTATATTTTAAAAAGCTACCAAGGGCGGGGCATCGGAAAATGGCTTATAAATGAGGTAGTTCATGCGTTAGTAAAACAAGATTTATCTTCGATAATTGTATGGGTTTTGAAAGATAATAGTTCCTGCCATTTTTATGAAAAAATGGGCGGGCAAGTGGTCGATCATGTAACGGTTAATTTCTCTGATAAGGAGTTAGTTGAAATGGCATATGGATGGAAAGATATTCGTAATCTGTGATTTCTCACGAAACCGCTCATTTCTTCATGGACAAAAAAATATAATTTAAATGAGGACTATTTTTTTAATAAACGTCAAACAAAGTGTGAGCGGTGATTCAGTGTTCCTTCTTAATGGAAGAATGTTAATCTCTTTTGTCGTCATAGTGTATTTAGCTTGGCAGATCCTATCCAGGGTGATGGATAAAAATAAAAAACCAGTAGTTTGGATGTGGGAAGGTCTTAAATTTTTATTCGTTCTATATTTAAGCCTAGTAGTGGCTATCACTTTATTTCCAATTATCATTGGACATAAACCGAACGTTCTAAATGAATATCGTTCTTTAAACCTTATACCGCTTGTGACCATCTACAGGTATTTTAGTCAAATTGGTACTGCTTATGATGGTGATGTTGGCTTTATGATTGAATTAATTGCAAAAAATATAGGCGGCAATCTTTTGCTCTTGATGCCTTTAGGGTTTTGCGCACCGCTATT
>JAUZQA010000841.1 GCA_030705665.1 Bacillota bacterium | reverse complement strand
TTGATCAAAAATGTATTAAGGATTTTATAGTTTTGGTTTCTATAAAATCCACGGCAAACTAAACTAAAGTAACTATTACCATAGCGACAAAAATAATAGTTAAATATTGCAATGAATATACAAACATCAGTTTTGCCCATTTAATATCATCTTTGATCTTATATCCTAAAATTCCTAATACAAGCCAGCCTATGTTTAAAACCGTAGCAAGAATTAGAAATGGGATTCCTAATGAGGTAAGCAAAAACGGAACTGGAAGCAAAGCCGCTACCCAAACTAGAATATGTTTTTTTGTCGTTGCAAAACCTTTTACAACAGGAAGCATTGGAATTCCCGCTGCACGGTATTCCTCGGCTCTTCTCATTGCAAGAGCATAAAAATGTGGCGGTTGCCAAATAAACATGACCAAAAACAATGACCATGCAACTGAACCTATGTGTGGATCAACAGCCGTCCAGCCAATTAATGGAGGTACAGCCCCAGAGATACTGCCAATAATAGTGTTAGAAACAAGCTGTCTTTTGGACCACATTGTATATAGAAATATATAACTAAACACTCCAATCATTCCAACGATGGCTGCTGTTATATTTGTAAATAATAAAAATAATGTTCCTAGCCCGATTAAGAGAATACCTAAAAAAAGAACTTTAGTAGGAAGAAATTTTCCAGTTACCGTTGGACGCCCTTTTGTTCTTTCCATAAGCGGGTCAATATCACGGTCGATAAAATTATTAATACTGCATGATCCAGCAATGATCAGCGAGGAACCTGCAACTGTAAAAAAGACAATATCAAGATTTTTTAGAAAACTTTGGCCAGTAAAATGAAGTGCCAGCCACAAACCTGTAAATGTTGTAATCAGATTTGAGTTAACAATTCCAATTTTAATTAAAGCTAAGAAATCTTTTATAAAAGATGTTTTTTCTATATCAACCTGTATGCCGGCAGTATCACTATTTAGCTGTGTGCCGGGATAAATCTTTGAATTAGACATTTCCTTCCCTCCATAGTCATTAAGACAATATTTTTCAAGCAATCTAAAGGTGAAAATTAAAAGTTTTATAAGTATGTAAACCGTTTTCAGTGTTCATTGAAAATTAATAGTCTCGTGTTTTTTAAGCAAAAAAGCTATCAAATAGATATTGCTCAAAAACACTTTCTCTGTATATTAAATCACATTTTTTAATGTTTTTGTGAATTTTTTTTGAATAAAGATACTCCAAATTGCGACAAATTGGGTTATATTCCAGTATTTTCCCCAAATTAGAACCTTTAATTGTGAATTATATGTGACATAAATATTTTCACCATTTTTTCATCATTTCGTTAGGAATCAACAAATAATTCCATTTAAAATATTATATCCAAATTAATGAAAAATCCATTATCAAGTTTTTCACTATAACAATAGTTAAAAGATTCCGCAAGAATATTTTTTCTGAATCGTTCCAAAATTCTGTTCATATTTTAAATAATTCGATATGATATGAATGTACTTTTTAAATTATTATACTGACAAGTTTATCCAATGACAAATTTTTGAACTAAAAAGAACATGCGAAAAGCAGCCGTTTAGCACTTAAGAGTTACTCAGGCACTTAGACTGATCTTAGTCGGAAGAGATAAAATGGTTGATATCTACAAAGAGGGTGAGAATTTTTGCGGCGTTCTTTAAAATGGTTTGCAGTTGCAACGACAATTGGTATGTTGTTCGTTT
>JAUZQA010000840.1 GCA_030705665.1 Bacillota bacterium | reverse complement strand
TCCCGCCGAAAAATTGCAAAAGCCTTTATTGATGTTTGTACAATTCGAATTGAAGGAGGCTGTACAAGTTTTTATACGGTTTGGCTAAAATGTCCTGAGTGTAATGTGTCATATTTGCAAATAAGTGAAGGCACTAATGCATGCCCACTATGTGGTTTTATTGAACATTCAGAAAACAAGAAAACATCTTAACATGATCATTGCTGTAGCACTAACCGAAAATCACCGCCAGTCACCCATTGATATTCATTTCGGGCGTTGCGACTGGTATGGCATCTATAATTCTGTTACGAAAGAAATCAACTATCTTGAAAATCCCAGTAAATATTTAGATGAAGGAGCCGGTTGTAAATCAGTTGATTTCCTTCTCGGTCTCAAAATTGAACTGGTCGTTGCCGGAAGATTTGGTTCCAAGGTAATTGATTCCTTCAGGAAGAAAAATATTCAAATGGTAATTCCCAATGAGCCCCAAACCTTTGAGCAAATCATAAAACGAATAAAAAAATAATCAACTATACTTGAAATGGACAACTCATGACCGAAGAGATTCTTGGACAGAATGAGCGATATATCATTGAATCATAGCTACATCTGTTAAATGCAAATTACAAAAGCCTTATAAATGTACAGGAAAACAAAAAAAATATATAGTAGAACAAAAAATCACGAAAACACATAAAAACAACAAATAAAATGAAAATTGCGGTACCAACAAGAGGAAATAATGTTGATGAACATTTTGGACATTGTGAATATTATACGATATTCAGCATTAATGAAAAACATGAGATCGAAAAAGCTGATATTCTACCATCACCCCAGGGTTGTGGTTGCAAGTCAAATATTGCCTCTGTTTTACGACAAATGGATGTAAAAGTATTATTAGCAGGCAACATGGGTGAAGGTGCAGTAAATGTACTACAAAGCCAAGGCATCACTGTTTACAGAGGCTGTTCGGGTGATGTAAAGACAGTGACGGAATCATTTTTGGAAGGCCAAATCGCTGATTCCGGTGAATGCTGTCATCACCATGAAGAAGGTCATCAATGCAATAACTAATAAATGATAAAATTAAAATGCTGAGCGGTCAATAAATGTGCTTGAAATCATTCAAACACATTTATTGACCGCTTTGTCTAAAAACTACGCTCCATTCTGTCATCTGTCATTGTACTGGATTGGACGAATATGCTGACTTACTTTTAGTGCAAATAGTAAAGTGTTTTACAATTTTACCGCGGCTCAGGAAAAACTGTACACCAATCGTTTCTTCCGATATAAATTTTTGATCAAGATCAATAAAAAAGTTGTGCTAATTCAGTTTCCAACTTGTTGCCATCCCTATAAGTGAAGACAAAATAATGACTAAGGTACAGTAACTTTGCAAACATCATGAAATGAAAAGATAAAAGGCCTAACCGATCAGAATTTTGAACACCAAATTAAGAATGGCATGATACTGGTCGATTTCTGGGCAACATTGTGAATAACTTTAAAAAATCTAATAATCATGAAAGCAAATTTCAATTCAATCATTAACAGCGAAGTACCCGTACTCATTGACTTTTCCGCTGAATGGTGTGGTCCCTGTAAATCGCAGGCACCTATATTAAAAGATTTGGCATCCGAGCTAGGTGAAAAGGCAAAAATCATCAAGATTGATGTTGACCAAAATCCCGAGATTGCTTCCAGATATCAGATTCAGAGTGTTCCTACCCTGATGATCTTT
>JAUZQA010000084.1 GCA_030705665.1 Bacillota bacterium | reverse complement strand
GGATCAAACTCTCCGATAAAGAGTATGAGTTAGCTCATAAATGTTACGTTGGCTAGTGATTACTTGAATCACTATTGTTTATTGTTGACGTTTTTGTTTGTTTAGTTTTCAAAGAACAATCATTTGTCTTAGCGACATTTATTACTTTAACACACCAATTCGTTGTTGTCAACTTCTACGAAAAATATTTGGTTTTTAATATTTTCGTAAGCTGTTAACGAATCAGCTTTATTACTATAACATCATTATTATTAACTAGCAATAGAAATTTTTTCCAGTTTAGAAGAGTTATATAAATAACCTCTTAATGTCGCAAATAACTTAAATCATTCATACAATAAGAGACAAAAAACGGTGAATGAGACTATGGTGAAATGGATTGGTGTATCAACAACTAAACATCACCTAACGCTTTACGATAATAACAGAGCGATAAAAACATATCCAATCGCTACAGGAAAAATCCTAACCCAAACACCTTTTGGTACTTAATACATGTTTAAAATGGACGGTGTTTTCGCCGTCCATTCCCCTGCTAATTTTTGAAACTATGAAAGGTTGAAAAAATCGCCAGGTTCCTGATCACTCTGCTTCTAACATACTACCAGCATGTTTTTGAGTTCTTCTGTTAACAAAGGAACCACTTCAAACAAATCCCCAACAATACCGTAATCGGCCACTTGGAAAATCGGTGCTTCGGGGTCTTTATTAATCGCAACGATGACTTTGGAACTGGACATTCCAGCCAAATGTTGGATCGCTCCTGAGATCCCGCAAGCAATATAAAGATCCGGGGTTACCACTTTCCCTGTTTGGCCAATCTGCATAGAATAATCACAATACTCCGCATCACAGGCACCGCGGGTAGCACCAACAGCACCGCCTAAAACGTTGGCTAATTCTTGTAATGGAGCAAAGCCTTCCGCACTTTTTACTCCTCTCCCCCCCGAAACAATGATCTTAGCTTCGGAAAGGTCAACTCCTCCTACAGCTTTTCGGACAACTTCTTTTACGATCGTTTTAAGACCCTTAACATCTACGGAAAAATCAATCTTATTCGCTGTCCAGCTAGAATCCGCTTCTAAAATAGCAATATTATTAGGACGAATCGTTGCAAAAATCTTATCCCCAGTGCTCTTTTTCATTTGGAATGCTTTTCCTGCATAGATAGGACGGATAAAGACTACTTCATTTCCTTCTACGGTGATGTCTGTAACATCGGAAATCAAACCTAATCCTAATCTGGCAGCCACACGAGGAGACAAATCTTTGCCAATTGCCGTATGACCCATAAATACAAAGTCCGGATTTACCTCTTTAAACACTTGAGTAAAAGCCTGAGTATAGGCATCGGATGTATATTGATTTAACTGATCATTCGAAATTACGTAAACTTGATCTGCTCCATGTTGAGCCAATGTAGAAACATGTTCAGATAAACTGTCTCCCATGACAACAGCAATAATTTCTCCATTTCCCACTACTCTCTTGGCTGCGGCTAAAGATTCAAGGGAAACATTTCTTAAACCCCCATCACGAGTCTCAGCTAATACAAGAACTTTTCTACCCATCTGTTTGTTTCCCCCTTATATCACTTTTGCTTCATTTTGAAGAACTTGAACAAGTTCTATTACTTGATTAGCAATGTCTCCAGATAATACGCGCCCTGCATTCTTTGCTTTTGGCAAAAACTGATCGATAACAATCGATTTGCCTTCTACTTCCTCCAGGCTTATCTCAATATCATCCACACTTAGTCTTTCAATTGGTTTCTTTTTAGCCTTCATAATACCCGGTAAGGATGGATAACGGGGTTCATTTAGTCCCTGTTGACATGTTATGAGTAACGGAAGTGATGTTTCGATTACTTCAGAGTCTCCTTCGACATCCCTTACCACCGTTGCTTTTACACCCTCAATGGTCAATTTGGTAACGGTAGAAAGAGGTGTGATACCTAATTCTTCAGCGAGACGAATTCCAACTTGTCCAGCACCATTATCAACCGACATATAACCTGTTAAAATCATGTCATATGCACAATCTTTAACGACAGCTGCTATTACTTTTGAAATCGTATATTCATCACCAACCAGATCTTCATCTTCCACAATTATCCCTTTGTCAGCTCCCATCGCTAATGCTGTCCGAAGGGCACTTTCTGAACGATCAGGGCCAACCGTAATAACTGTGACCTCACCGCCAAACTCTTCCTTTAACTTGATGGCTTCCTCAACAGCATATTCATCGTAAGGATTAATAATGAATTCACGGCCGTCCTCTTCGATTTGGCCATTTTGGATCGATATTTTCTCTTCAGTATCAAAAGTTTGTTTCAATAGAACCAAGATGTTCATCTACAGCCCCTCCATTTACTTAAGTATGTAATACATTAACAGTTGTTAAATACAGGTGATCTCTTCTCAATAAAAGCTTGAAGCCCTTCTTTTGCGTCTTCAGTTGTAAATAAATTTCCAAACAATTCAGCTTCCAGTAAGTAACCTTGCTCCTGTCCATGATTGGTCCCCCGATTAATCGCTGACATTGCTGCGTGAATACTTACTAAACTTTTTGCACTGATTTTTTCTGCCATTTCTCTAACCGTTGTTTCGAGTTCTTCCAATGAAACACTTTTTGAAACCAAACCAATTCGGCATGCTTCCCTACCATCGATTACATCGCTGGTAAGAATTAATTCGATTGCTTTTTCCCTGCTTGTCAATCGTGCCAGCCGTTGTGTACCTCCGAATCCCGGTATTAATCCTAAGTTTAACTCGGGTAAACCTATCTTAGCTTGATCTGCAGCAATTCGGATATGGGAAGCCATTGCGATTTCCAATCCTGCCCCCAAGCATGCTCCATTAATCATTGCAATAAAAGGTTTAGGTGATTGTTCAATTTTATTAAAAACAAACTGTCCGTATTGTCCGTACTCTCTTCCTTTTTGGGATGTTTCGATTACCGACAATTCTTTGATATTTGCACCTGCAGCAAAAAATTTTCCTTCCCCGGTAAGGACGATTACTTTTGTATCAGGATCTTCAACTGCCACATCGATTGCAATATCCAGTTCCTGGATCGTTTGTACACTTAATGCATTCACTGGGGGATTGGCTATTGTAATATAAGTAACCTGGTTTTCAGTTTTCATCTTTAAAGTTTGAAATTCCATGACTTTTTTCCTTTCCATTTAAAATCTATTTCTCAAGCCTGAAACATCAATCATATTCCGCCCTCCTGGTTGTTAACTAAAATGGCAATATCAGCAGGACGGAACTTGATTAAAATGTATATTTACGATTACTTTTTCGTAAGGAAAATCCCTTCAGGGTCAACCACTCGATAAAGGATGTCCAACTCTTCATAGGTTGGAGGTAGGGTTTCTCCTTGGAAACGGGAGAAATCAAGAGTAAAACCGGTATTTTCCTGCAACATTTCTTTTGTAACCCCCGGATGCATGGTATCTACATACATGAGTCCAGTTTCTTCATTAAACCTGTACACAGCCATGTTCGAAATAACAGCAGTAGGGCCACCCGTAAATTTTTTGCCAAAAGCTTGATGGCGGTGCACCATTTCACCGGATGGCCATTGACGAACACGCCAACCTGGAGAGGTAAGATAATCTATTTGTTCTTTAAAGCGGCGCTTCTCTTGAACCATCATAAACACTGTTCTCTTAGCCAAAGAATTGATATCGGAATTACCACCGCTGCCAGGGAAGCGGATAGCCGGATTTGTGTAGTCACCTACAACAGTCGTATTCACATTTCCATACTGATCAATTTCTGCTCCACCTAAATAAGCCAGATCAATAACTCCTCTTTGTAACTGATTAAAAACATCCAATAACCCGGAAGCAATCGAACATCCACTCACGCACCGCGGATCACCAACGGAGGATGGGAGAGACGAACCCTGTGACTCGATCGTACCTGCCTCGTAAATGACCTTACAGTTAGGAGCAGTGGTTTGAGCCGCCAGCATGATCGCAAGCATTGGTAGGCCGGTTCCGGCAAAAACAACCTCATGGTCGCACACTTCTCGAGCGGCTGCCACGGCAAGTAAATCAGCAGATGTGTATTCACCAGGGGCTGCATAAGTGTTATTTTGAATCATTACCTTTTCCATTACTTACTCCCCCTTACTGCACGAGTGCTGTATTTATAATAACTGTTGGCTTTTAAGGACATAAGACGAGAAACATCCAGTTTGTCTAAATATTCCTCATGGCTTTCAACTCCGTATACCCACTCATCCAGCCATGCTTTCAAAGTGGCTTCGGTTTTGGAGGCGCTGGCGAAATCGTTGATAAAGGCACCGTCCAAATCATAATAGCCGTAATTACCAGTTGGATGGGCACCCCAAGGCACTTCAACAACGGCATCAACTAAATAGCTTGGGAGCAAGTTCCTATTCGGCTCTTCCCGAAGATAAGACTCCGGAACTATTTCTTCAGCAATGACAATGACTTTTTCAGCTGCCTTAGCTGCTTGTTCATCAGAAAAGGTCTGACCCATCACCCGAACGGTCCCCTCTTCACCTACCTGTTGTGCATGAATAATGCATACATCCGGCTTTGCAGCAGGAACAAGGATAATTTCGCCCTCATCATAAAAAGGGTCTTGGGCAAACGCAAATTTTTGAAGTGGAATATGTGGATTCTGCCCATCGCGAAGACCTGCTTTTCCGAGCATGTCATAATCAGGGTTCAAAATGTCCGTTCCCCTAGAGGCCCAGGTTGGAAGGAAAGGAACGCCTGAAGCTCCGGCTTGCATTCGGTAAAGGATATGTTGATGACTGTAATCTTCAGCAATAATGTCTCCTGATTTAATTTTTCTGTCGATACAATATGGGACTTTTCCGTAAAGTTCATGACCGATCCAGCATGATTCCCAGATGGAAACCGCACCAGCTCCGATTAGCATCTCAGAATGCGATCCTGAATTAACCTCAATTAAATGAAGATTCTTTTTGCCTTGGCGGATTAATTCAAAGATGGCAGCCATCGGGCGCCGCCAAATGGTAAAGCCGCTGAAGGTTATCATGCTTCCATCCGGGATCATTTGGACGGCTTCTTTTAAAGAACATCGCTTATCCTGCATACTTCTACCTCTCCTATCTCTCACGATATCTATCAATCACTCATAAATTTGGAAAAAAGATAGTTTTGTGTTAAAGTCTAATGTGGTGGGGTTTATCTATTTTTTTGTAAGTCATTTATTGGAGTCATTTTTTGTCTTACTTTTTCGTCCTATTGATGTTAGACGATTTATTCTATTTATCTCCTAACAGATATTTAGAAATAACTATTCTTTGAATTTCATTGGTTCCTTCATAGATTTGTGTGATTTTGGCGTCACGGAATAATCTTTCCACAGGATAGTCCTTCGTATAACCATATCCGCCGTAAATTTGGATTGCTTCTGTAGCTGTTTTCATTGCCGTATCCGTAGAAAAGCGTTTTGCCATCGAGGCTTCTTTTCCACATTTAATGCCGTTGTTACGAAGCTCTGCTGCCCGATAGACAAGCAGCTTTGCTGCGTCAACATCTGTAGCCATATCGGCAATTTTAAAGGAAATTCCTTGGTTTGCCGAAATTGGCTTGCCAAACTGAATTCTTTCCTTCGCATATTGGATGGAGTACTCCAGAGCCGCTTCTGCAATTCCAAGGCCTTGTGCCGCGATGCCAATTCGGCCCACATCAAGGTTAGCCATGGCAATTTTAAAGCCTTCTCCTTCTTGGCCCAACAAATTTTCCGCCGGAACTTCCGCATTTTCAAAAATTAATTCTGTTGTACTCGAGCCGTGTAACCCCATTTTCTTTTCTTTTTTTCCAACGGTGAATCCCGGAGTATCTTTCTCAACAATAAAGGCAGAAATGCCTTTTGAGCCCGCTTCCGGATTGGTCACAGCGAAAGTAATATAAGTATCTGCAAACCCGCCGTTGGTAATAAAAATTTTGGAGCCGTTTAAAATATATTTATCGCCTTTTTTCACTGCGCTTGTGCGGATTTTACCTGCATCAGACCCAGCATTCGGCTCTGTTAAGGCAAAGGCTCCAATATATTGTCCAGTTGCCAGTTTCGGTAAATATTTTTGCTTTTGCTCTTCCGTTCCGAAGTATAAAATCGGATTGGTCCCAACAGAGGTGTGAACAGAAAGTATAACTCCAACTGTTGCACTTACCTTAGCAATCTCGTTAATGGTTAAAATGTAGGATGTGAAGTCTGCTCCTACTCCACCATATTCCGTTGGAATCGGGATGCCCATTAGGCCATATTCACCCATTTTCCGGATAATATGCAAAGGATATTCGTCTGTTTCTTCCATTGTTTCTATAAATGGGGCAATTTCATTTTGAGCAAAGTCCCGCACCATTTTTCGCATCATCTCTTGCTCTTCAGTAAACTCCGAATACATATTTCTTACTTCTGCTTTTTCTGCTAACTTCAATGACATGGTTTCTCCTCCTGCCTTTTTTCGGGATTTAATTTTTTTACTTTTATTTATTCGTATACGTAGAATCCTCGACCTGACTTACGTCCAAGCCAGCCTGCTTTTACATATTTACGAAGCAACGGACACGGACGGTATTTTGTATCCGAAAATCCTTCATAGAGAACCTCCATAATGTACAGACAAGTATCAAGACCAATAAAGTCAGCCAGGGTTAGTGGCCCCATCGGATGATTCATACCTTGCTTCATTACTTCGTCAACCGCTTCCGGGGTTGCTACTCCTTCATATAAACAGTAAATTGCTTCATTGATCATCGGCATTAATACGCGATTTGATACAAAACCTGGGAAGTCACTGACTTCAACAGCATTTTTTTTCATACCTTCAGATAACTCCGAGACTACCTGGTAAGTTTCATCAGATGTAGCCAAGCCGCGAATGACTTCAATTAATTTCATGACTGGCACCGGATTCATAAAATGCATTCCGATTACTTTATCCGGACGTTTTGTTACAGCTGCAATTTCGGTAATTGGCAATGAAGATGTATTGCTCGCTAAAATGGCGTGAGGAGGAGCAATTTCATCCAACTGCTTGAAAATTTGTGCTTTGATTTCCATATTTTCAACCGCTGCTTCGACAACAAAATCTGCGTCTTTCGCATTTGATAGATCAGTAGAAGGCTGAATACGATTAAGGATCGCCTGTTTCTCATCTTCTGTTTTTCGGCCTTTTTCTACATCCCGGGATAAATTCTTGGTTATTACAGCAAGACCACGATTGACAAAATCTTCTTTAATATCATGCAGGATTACTTGCAGACCAGCCTGTGCTGCAACCTGTGCAATACCGCTTCCCATTTGACCTGCGCCAATAACCATAAACGTTTTGATTTCCATTCTTCTTCCACCCCTATTTTTTCAAACTCTATTTATTTATCGTACTTCCACAAGAATAGCGTCTCCTTGCGCTGCTCCTGAGCAGATTGCCGCAATGCCGAGCCCACCTCCACGACGGCGCAGTTCATGAATGAGCGTCATAATAATACGTGCTCCGCTGGCACCTATCGGATGACCGAAAGCAATGGCTCCACCGTTTACATTCACCTTTTCAAGATCGTATCCGGCAATCTTCTCGCTTGTAAGTGTTACCGCTGCAAATGCCTCATTTACTTCAAACAAATCAATCTGATCGATTGTATACCCTGTTTTCTTTAACAGCTTGTTGATGGCAAGACCAGGAGTTGTTGCGATATATGGTGCTTCTTGTCCTACAGCAGCATGACCAAGGATGGTGGCAAGTGGATTTCTACCCAGCTCAAGGGCTTTCTCCTCTGACATCAACACCATCGCACCCGCGCCATCATTTAATCCAGGTGCATTACCGGCAGTAATGGATCCATCCTTTTTGAATACAGGTGGTAATTTTTGCAATTGGTCAATGGTTGTTTCACGCGGTGCTTCGTCTTTATCGACTAAAATCGGATCACCCTTGCGCTGTGGTACAGGTACAGGTACAATCTCTTCGTCAAACTTACCAGCTTTCATAGCCTCAATTGCTCGATTTTGACTGCGTAATGCCCAGTTGTCCTGCGCCTCACGTGAAATCTCATATTCCGCGGCAACGTTGCTGCCATGAACTGCCATATGCTGACCATCGTAGGCATCAGTTAACCCATCACTCAACATCAAATCAACTACTTTTCCATCGCCCATTCGCATGCCCCAGCGTGCATTTGTCATAATATATGGTGCATTACTCATGCTCTCCATTCCGCCGGCAACAATGACATCAGCATCCCCTGCACGAAGGATTTGATCTGCCAGTGTTACACTCCTAAGACCGGAAGCACAAACCTTATTAATCGTTTCAGTTTGTACCTCCCAAGGCAATCCCGCTTTTCTGGCAGCTTGCCTTGATGGCACTTGCTTCGCACCACCCTGCAAAACCATTCCCATGATCACTTCGTCCACTTGGTCCCCTTGAATTCCTGCACGTACCAAAGCTTCCTTAATCGCAATCCCACCAAGGTCTACAGCCTGCAGATCCTTGAAGTCTCCTCCAAATTTCCCAAAAGGGGTTCTTGCCGCACTAACGATTACCGTTTTTCCCATTACTTCCATTCCTCCTAAACTTTCAACAGATCAACTTTTTTTTAAAAACACCCATTGTATTTCGAAAAACCAGCAATATTCCTAACGGAGCCGACATCACATCAACTCATATTTGGCAAGTGCAAAATAGTAAAAATAAAAATCAAATCTGGTAGTCATCTATGTATTCATGCATTGCCACGCCGAATTATTGGCTGATTTCCATTGTTCAATCTTCCTTGAAAATTAAGTTAATTAGACAAGTTAAATGTAACTTAAGAAGCTGGCCAGCAATTTCAAAGAATAAAACAACTTTATTTACAGACCACAGTCCCGGACTGAAGTCTCAGACTATGGTCTGTGATTTTCATTTTAGTTTAAGCGCTTTCATTCGTCAATATTTTTTGAAAACTTTTTTAATTAAAATTATTTCGTGTAATCATCGCTTCCTGTTAATGAAAATTTTCTTTCTAAATTCCATATTTTAATTCATTTATGTTAAAATAACCTTTTAAAGGAACATCAAGAAAACTGTTGAAGATTGATTAAGGAGATTTATAGGATGTCAGGATTAACTCCCCGAAAAATAAAAGCAAGACAAACAAGAAAAAAGATTTTAGAAACAGCTTTATTTCTGTTCAGCACGAAATCCTTTGATGACACCACTGTCGATGAGATTGTTAAGCTAAGTGGCACTTCAAAAGGTGCATTTTACACCCACTTTAAATCAAAATACGAAATATTCCTTGAAAAATTTAAGGAAATTGATGAGTTTTATATAGAATTCGCTCAATCACTTACCGGAGACAAAAAGGCAAGTGATAGATTAGTTCACTTTTCCGAATCTCAAATGGTTTTCCTAAGAGATTATTGGGGAAAGAGTCTGTTCCGAACCTTATATACAAACGCTTCGCCAGATAACAATTATTTTTTGGATAAAGATCGGGCACTGTTTAAGATCATTAATCAGTTTGTAACAGAAGGACAACAAGCAGGAGAATTTAAGCTGGATCTTTCAGCCGATGAGATTACCGTCTTAATTACGAGATGTATGCGTGGAACACTTTTTGATTGGTGCATTAGCCCTGGGGATTTTGATCTTATTATGGAAACTCAGAAAATCATGCGAACGATTCTAAATGGATTAAAAGCATAATTTCACAACTATTTTCTTGTGAAAAGACTCACGAGGAAACCTTTTAAATTCTGAAAATTACAACTACTATCATTCCGTTGGCAAAAGTAAAGGAAAAACGGTAAGCAGCAAATTTCCTGCTTACCATTTTTCCTTTATTCCTTATTTTTTGATGAATACAACAGCTTTCATAACCAGCGCCCCCCCTTTTTTATATCAATCCTAAAACACTTACAAACTTGTTTATTTGATGTCCAACCAATCCTTCAACACCACTTCAGTATGCTCTCCAAGTTCTGCTATGTACTGTGTTTTTGCTAATTTCTTTCCTGGGACCGCCTTCACCACATCGATCATTTTTCCTTTATAACCAACGTTACCGAAACAGTTTCGTTCTTTTGCCAGTGGCTGGTTAAAGGCTTCCTCGCGAGTAAATACAGGTGTTAAACAGGCATCCATGTTTTCTGCCTTCCTTGACCAATCGGAAAAACTAAAGCTTGCAAACAGAAATTTAACTTCATGATAAAATGGATTTTCCAGTATTGCGGGAGATCGATGGTAGGGAATCCAGTCCTCTTTTCCAACGGCTTGGCAAAAATTCACCCAGAACTTTTCTTCTAAAGCTCCTAACGCCATATAACGACCATCCTTTGTTTCATAAACCTGATAACTGACAGCTTTCCTCAATTCTTCTCCAAGGGAGGTCTCCCCTTTTGCAGCCCAAGACATCATCGAATTTACACCTTGCCATGAATACAAAGGGTCAACAAGTGAGATGTCTAAATAGGAACCTTCATCCGTCTTCAAGCAATGAATATATGCTGCAAGTATTGCTTCTGCAGCAGCTACTCCGCCAGCGAGATCTGCCACCGTCACATCAGGGACACGCGGGATTCCTCCTTGACCAACCATACCGTGAAGCATACCGCTCACTGCCAGATAGTTAATATCATGTCCTCCCATGTCCTTCTTCGTTCCTTCCTGTCCATATCCGCTCAATGAACAATAGACAATTTTGGGATTTAATTCCTTCGCCTGTTGATAACCAATGCCAATTTGATTTGATACCCCTGGTCTATAGCTTTCTATGATAACGTCTGCCATTTTCATTAATCGATGAATGAAACCAAGACCCTCTTCCGTCTTTAAATCAACCAGTAAGCTTTTCTTTCCATAATTGCAGGCCAAATGAATGGCTCCTGTTTGTTGGAAAGAAGGTTCTATCTTACGTGCCGGATCACCAAATGGTTTTGTTTCCACTTTAATCACATCTGCACCCCATTCTGCCAATCGTAAACTAGCATAAGGCCCCGGTAGATAACGGGAAAAATCAAGTACCTTTAATCCT
>JAUZQA010000839.1 GCA_030705665.1 Bacillota bacterium | reverse complement strand
TGGTGGATTCTTTCGATGCGATGACAACTGAGCGCCCTTATCAAAAAACAAAAACATATACTGAAGCCATTGCTGAATTGCGGGCATGTTCCGGCAAACAGTTTGATCCACAGTATGTCGAACCATTCATTGAGATGATTGAAAAATTAGATAACACAGAGGAAATAGGATCGGGCTCAGCCGTTCATTCCTAGTGCAAAGCATGTCTTTCAAAAGAAGGCATGTTTTTTTATTTGAGGCTATATTTATGTCAGATATTGATATGCGCTCCAGATGGGTCGCTTTCTACGGGAGTTCCATGGAGACCAGTGCCGCTTCTCTTACTTTTTTATGAGATCTGGCATCATATGGACTCTATCTTTCAAAAAAAGGACCCATCCTTAACAACCAGAATTTTCTCATTAGTATGACGTACTTCACATCTGATTTTTTTCTAATAATTTAAAATGTTAAAAAAGACGAAACTGGGTGAAAATATGTCATTATTAATGAACACGTCAGAGGTGAAAGTACTTTTCGATACCTTATCCTCGCATGGTGTCGAAATTATATTTGGAAGCAACGAAAAGGAGCTATTTGATTGTACGGCAGATTCGAAGCTCCGTTTATTCCAATTAAAACACGAACAAGGTGCTGTTCATGCGGCCGACGGATTTGCACGTGTCACTGGAAAACCTGGAGTTGTTATTTTAACAACAGCTTCAGGAGTAGCCAACGGAATTACAGGGATGTCAACTGCATACAGTGACTCTGTTCCGCTTGTCGTCATTGCAGGACCGCTCGTTGAAAAAGCCAGCAACCATTCTTTTCAGGAATTTGATACCGCTGGAGTCACAATGCCCATTACCAAACATGTTTTTTATGTCAATCATGCTAGTGAACTTGAGGCTGTTGTCGGTCCTGCACTATCGATTGCTGCCAGTGGAAGGCCTGGGCCCGTGTTGATTGAGTTTACCCCTGATACGATTAAACGCCGGCCTGTCAGTCTTGGTCCTCGGCACGGAAAAGACAGCAAACCGAAAACAGTGCAAAAATTGATCGACTTAGCATCACAATTTATTGAGTCAGCACAGAAACCTGTATTATTTATTGGCGGGGGAACTATTATTTCAGAAGCAACCGAGCTTTTAACGGAGGTGGCTCAGCAGGCACAGATTCCAGTGGTCAGCTCATTGATGGGGATTGGCGCCTTTCAAGCTGCAGACCCGCTTTTTTTAGGAATGTTAGGAATGCATGGAACATTTGCTGCCAACAAGGCGGTCCATCATTGTGATCTATTAATTAGCATTGGCGTACGATTTAGTGATCGGACAACTGGGAAAGTAAACAGCTTTTCTCCTAAATCCAAGAAAATTCATGTCGATATCGATTCAGCTGAAATTAACAAAATTATTAAAGTTGACTTACCAATCGTGAGTGATGCGAAAGAGTTCCTCAATGGCTTGAAAGCTCAATTAAATTTTGAACAGGTTCGCACTAATACTGAAAGCTGGGTAAATGAGGTGACCCATCTAAAACGAACTGTCCCCCGTTTTGAAAAATCGAACAGCATCCTTAGTCCACAAACAGTGATTCGCTTGCTTGATCAGTTTTCCGAGGATGATACGATTGTTGTTACGGACGTTGGGCAACATCAAATGTGGACCGCCAACCATTATAAATTTACAAAGCCGCGTACCCTGATCACATCAGGCGGTTTAGGAACAATGGGCTATGGTTTGCCAGCGGCA
>JAUZQA010000838.1 GCA_030705665.1 Bacillota bacterium | reverse complement strand
TTCTTCTTCTCTTTTTTCAAAAAAACCGTGACGGTCAAAATGACGCCGAGAAGCTGGGCCAGCATCAGCAGTAAGCTGGGAATAGGGCGTTCCATTGAAACATCTACGGAAATTTCATTTGTTCCAAACTTGGCAAACATAAAAATGATGATCGGAAGCATGAGGATTCCCGCAAAAATATTCATAAGCCCAAAGGCGAGGATAATTTTCCAACCGCTCCGAACCTGGCCATCCGCATTTTTAAACCACTTTTTCATGAAAAATCCCCCATCTATAGGTAGTTACTTTCATATTATATAGGAAATTTATTGGAAAAATGATTTTAATGAAAAATTAAGCGTTCCTTCAGTTCAACTTAAGGTAAAAAAGCGCACAATACTATCATAGGGTTAAAAGCTTAATTTTATTTGAAAAATCGTGTTTGATTAGATATTGAAGATGATTTAGGAGGCAATTTTTTTAAAAATGAAAACAAATGTAGGAAGGTAACTTCCAGCTATAGGAATGATTTTAGTCGCAATTGTGTTAATTGGATATTCATATTTTACTAAGTTTGCAGCACCACTGCCTCGGCACCATGGAGAAGGTGGAGGAATCTTTAAATTACTGGGGAACGTTTCGATCCTCTTTGGGGGCCTCAGCTTTTCGTGGTTCCTATTAAAGAAAAAATTAAAAAGTCCGTTGAAAATAGTGAAAACAGCTGCCAAAAAATCGTACAGCTTTCATACAACCTTTGGATTTATTGGTTTAATATTAGTTATCATTCATGGCGGCTACTATCTCATCACTGATTTTTCCAACCGCAACACCCTCACAGGGATTGCAGCATTCTTGATTTTAGCTGGTCTTGCGGCATATGGTTATATTTTTAAACGTTCGAAAAACAAAGTACTCAAAAAGGTTCATTATTATTTAAGCTATGTGTGGATTCTAGCCATCCTCATTCATGGCGGAGGATTGGTTATCGCGACAGGTGTAGGGTTGGTAGCTCTGTATTTCATCATTTCCTATGTCGAAAGAAAACCGGCGCTGGGTTTAAAAGGAACATCTCGATAAAAAACACCGCAAATGCGGTGTTTTTTTTGATATAGGTCATATCTTAAAAGAGGAAAGCAGGTGAAAACATGGGATATTATATTTATGGAGCATTGCCGTATTATTACCATGGAATGGTGTATGCTCATCCCCATCATAACCCTTACTATTATCCGCTTTTTTTGGTGCCGTTTAGATAGCACTCGATCAAAAGTCAGTCAAAAGCAATTCCGCAGGAGCAGCGACTTTTTCCAAACAAAAGGTGATAGGATGCAGGGAATTCCTGATTGACTTTTTGGACTTCATAAGCGAATTCCTTACTATCGTTTGGCACGGTTGAAAGGGCATCTGCTTTTTCTTGGGTATCAATGAGCGCTCCAGGCGGCACAAATCGATTTGGAGCGAGCCGAACCTCATTTGTGACTACGGCATTATTAGAAAGAAATGAGCCATGACCGACAATGGCATTGTAAACAATCGCATTAAAGCCAACAAACGTCTTGTCTCCGATATAGCAAGGGCCGTGGACAAGTGCCCGGTGTGCAATCGTCACTTCGTTGCCGATGAAAATCGAATAACTTTGCTCGCCAAAGGTAACCCTTTTGTTTAATAAACCATGTAAAATGACTCCATCCTGGAGATTGGTACTAGTTCCAATATAAAAAGGAGTTCCTTCATCGGCACGGATGCTTACATTC
>JAUZQA010000837.1 GCA_030705665.1 Bacillota bacterium | reverse complement strand
GCTTTCTTAGAAGATAAGAAAAAACAACTTGAACAAGAAGAACAGCAAAAGCAGATGGCACTTGATTTGTTACAAAAAAATGGAGCGGAAATCCTCGCTTTTATAAATAACAATGGCGGAACTGCGCCCGGTGATATCCAAATGATTAATTCTATTATTGCTCCATTCGTTCCTGATGCCCAAAAATTACAGCAAGAAAAAGGTGTACCTGCATCGATTACCTTAGGTCAAATCATATTAGAAAGTTCAGGAAATTATAATGGTTTATCTGGTCTAGCTTTTGAAGCAAAAAATTTATTTGGAATCAAAGGAACGGGCACAGCAGGCTCTGTATCCTGGGATACCACTGAATTTGTAGATGGCCAGCAAATTGTGACAAACGCTCAATTCGCAAAATATAATACCTACTATGATAGTATGCTGGATCATGCAAACCTATTGTTAAAACCAAGATATCAAAAGTACTTAAATAATGTTACTAGTATTGTAGATTATGCTAATGGCATTCAAGAAGCCGGGTATGCCACTGATCCAAACTATGCAAATAAATTAATAAAAATTATTTACCAATATGAATTATGGAAGCTGGATGTATAACTAAAATCGCGATCTGAAAGGGGTGCCTTAACCATTGATAAGATTTCAAGGGGTTTCGAAAGTATATCCAAATGGCGTGCATGCACTAAATGATATTAACTTCCAAATCTCAAAAGGAGAATTTGTCTTGATTATGGGAGAAAGCGGTGCAGGAAAGTCTACACTAAATAAACTTATTACAAAGGAAGAAAAGCCTACGAGCGGAGAAGTATGTGTTAACGGATTCAATCTATCAAATTTAAAAGGTAAAAAGGTATCCTTATTTAGAAGATCGATTGGGATGGTTTTTCAAGAATTTCGTTTGTTATCTAAAATGACTGTATATGAGAATGTAGCTTTTGCCCAAGAAGCCATCGGCGTACCAATTGAGCGTATTAATGACAATGTTAATATTGCACTAAAAAAGGTTGGCCTCAAGGATAAAGCGAAGTATTTTCCAAAGGAATTATCCGGAGGAGAGCAGCAGCGAGTTGCCATAGCAAGAGCGATCGTAAATAATCCTGCGATTATTGTCGCCGATGAACCTACCGGAAATTTAGATACTAAAACAGCATGGGAAATCATGAATGTTTTTGAAGAAATAAATAGGCATGGTACCACTATTATTATGACCACACATAATAAAGAATTTGTGAAACAAACCAAAAAACGTGTTTTGTTAATTGATAACGGAAGCATACTTCGAGACTATCAAAGGAAGGTGCTGACAAGTTGAAAAACAACACATATTTGAATCGACACCTACGAGAAGGATTGAATAATTTTAAAAGGAATGGCTGGATGACCTTTACATCCGTAAGTTCCTTATCTTTAATGCTTTTTCTGGTTGGAGTCACTTTTTTACTTTTAATAAATTTAAATCATATGGTTGCAAAAGTAGAGGAAAATGTTGAAATACATGTATATTTAAAAAATGCCAATGCCAAGCAAGTTAAAATTTTATCACATACGATTCAATCCTTTGAACATGTATCATCTGTTACCTTTATTTCAAAGAATAAAGGTCTTCAAAGTTTTATGAAAAATTTAGGTGATGAAGGTGCAGCATTCCAAACATTGAAAAAAGATAATCCTTTAAATGATGAATTCGTAGTGAAAACAAAACAACCACTGGACGTAATGACTGTAGCAAATAGG
>JAUZQA010000836.1 GCA_030705665.1 Bacillota bacterium | reverse complement strand
TTTGCGACATATTCAAAAGTATGGACCAGATGCTCAGAAATATAGGCAACGATGAGCGTTGCAACAAATAAAACAGCAATGGCTTTTCCTTTTCCCCATTCCGGCTCCTCATCGTGATGACCTTCTGTTTCTTTATCATGTTGATAAACACCACGATGGGTAACCAATTTAAAGAATAGTGCAGCAAGATAAAGAACGATAAGAATAATCGAAATTCCCGTACTTAACGTGATTGTCTCTGCTTTTTCCAATTCCATCGAAAAAACTTCTGGAATCAAAAAAGCGATGACCACTGCAAACATTAAGAGCCCTGAATTATGTCTCGCATCATAAACATTAAATTCCTGACGTTTATATTTTAAACCGCCAATAAAAAAGGAAAAACCAGCAACAAGCAATAAGTTTCCCAGAACTGACCCCGTTAATGATGCTAATACAACCCCTACGAGACCTGCCTTTAAGGCGAAAATCGAGATAATCAGTTCAACTGCGTTCCCAAAGGTTGCATTTAACAATCCTCCTACACGGGGACCAGCAACAATCGCCAAACTTTCTGTTGCCCTGCCCATAAAACTGGCTAATGCAATAATCGTTAAACAGTAGATGACAAATAAAATCAGACTAGACCAGTGCATTAATGTTCCAATAATGGAAAGTGGTACACCCACTATCATTACAAATGCAAATATTTTATTTAACAACTTTTTCCCTCCACCAATGTAGTGTTTAAAATAGAGATTCATTATTTTTCCACGTATACCTAATCCTTCCTATATTTTCCCTAATTTGAGATTGAAACGCAAGAATTTCCACTTCCAAAATTTGTCGATTAAATCCTTTAGCAAAATGAAGAAATTTGTTATAAACCAAGCCAAGAATTAATAACATTATTCTAGCAGCTGCTGTCATCAATTTGATGGCAGCTTTCGTGCTTTTATAAGGGTTATGAGAGTGATTATATTTCTCAATACCAAAAAAGGAAGTGTTAGAAAATGAGCTCCGAGGCTCAATCTATTCAAAAAGAACAAGCGGCAAATCTTGGATTTATTGAAAAAATCAAAACGCATGCTGAATTAATTGCTGCAATCCTAAGCGGATTATTAATTGCAACAGGATGGCTTTTTGAACAAAGAAATTTCACTGGTCTTTATGTAATTTCTTATTTACTGGCATTTTTTATTGGCGGTTTCGCCAAAGCAAAAGAAGGTATTGAAGCAACGATTGAAAACAAAGATTTAAATGTTGAGATACTTATGTTATTTGCCGCGATTGGCTCGGCGATTATCGGTTACTGGACTGAAGGGGCCATCCTCATTTTTATATTCTCTCTAAGCGGGGCATTAGAAACCTATACAATGAACAAAAGCCGTAAGGAAATTTCATCACTTATGAACATACAGCCAGAAGAGGCACTATTGGTAAACAGTGGTATTGAAAAAAGGATTCCCGTGGCCGAACTCCAAGTTGGAGATCAAATTCTTGTTAAACCAGGAGAACGGATTCCGTCGGATGGCACTATTTTAAGAGGACAATCGAATATAGATGAATCAATGATTACAGGCGAATCCATTCCGGTTTCGAAGAATAGGGAAGAAGAGGTTTTTGCCGGAACGGTTAACTTGTCTGGTTCGATTACCATTCATGTGACAAAGAAAAAGAATGAGACCTTATTCCATAAGATTATTGAACTTGTTCAATCGGCTCAAAGTGAAAAGTCACCATCACAGCTTTTCATCGAA
>JAUZQA010000835.1 GCA_030705665.1 Bacillota bacterium | reverse complement strand
TCTTAGAAGGCATCAAGCCTTTACTTGCTGAGGTTAAAGCAATCGTATCCTTAAACGACACAATAGAAATGATAGGAGATAGGTTTTATGTTAAAGCAGAAGCAACTTTTATTGATACAGAAAATGGAGATAAATACTCAGCCTCGGCATACGCGAGGGAAGACCACGACAAAAAAGGAATGGACTTGGCTCAGGTAACCGGAAGTGTGTCGAGCTATGCGCGAAAATATGCGCTTAACGGACTGTTCTGCATAGATGATACAAAGGATTCCGATGCAACAAACAATCATAGCAAAGAAACCAAGAGCAAGGAACCAAACATACTACCTGGTAAAAACGAAGGCAAGCAAGCAACATCGGCAGACGGATCATGTTCAGATTGTGGCAACACAATAAACAATGCAGTAAGAACATTCTCAGAAAAGCAATTTGGCAAGCCATTATGTAGGGCATGTCAGCAAAAACAACAGATGGGGGCGAAATAATGAATAAGGAAGTTTCCTTCAGTATTGATTACTTGGAGGACGCTTATATAAACAAACAAATGACAATGAGGTCTATTGCTGAAGAAATTGGATGCTCCCCGGTTACAGTTTTTAATCATCTACGCAAACTAAAAATTCCAACTCGTACTCGTTGGCGCATAAAGAAAACCCCAAAAGAAAAGGAGATTAAGCCTGGATCAAATTGGACTGATTTGGAGCAGAAGAGGCTTTCCGACTTGTATGCTGATTATTCAAATATTGAACTTATGAAATTATTCCCTCAGCGTTCTCAGTCTAGTATTCAACATGCCGGAAATAGACTTAATCTCCATAAGTCTCCCGAAACTAGAGAACGTATTATTAGTGATTCAGCAAGCAAAGCATGGGAGGTATGGAGAAAGCCTTACCAAATCACAAAACAAGGGTACATCATAGTACACACCCCCGATCATCCCTTTTCTAGTAAACATGGTTATGTATTGCAACATCGCTTAGTTATGGAAAAACACTTGGGGCGTTATCTTTACCCAGGAGAAGTAGTTCATCACCTCAACGGAAATAAAAACGATAACCGAATAGAAAACCTTGAAGTTATGACAAATTCGGAGCATACGGCAATGCATTGTACGGGTAAAAAATTAAAACATTCAACTAGAGAGAAAATTAGCATAAAAACCAAGGCTAGATTTATAGAAAAGAATAATCATCCGTCGTACAAAGCAATTAAAGAAGATGAATTTAAAGGAAAAATATTAGCCTTGAAAAAGGTCAAAGATGTTTGTAATGAATACGGAATATGTAACAGAACATTTTACAACAAAATTAGGGAATTCAAATTAGAGGAGTGGTATTCAAGTGTTAAATAAAGCAATTATTATAGGAAACTTGGTACAGGACTGTTCATTGCGGTATACACCTACTGGAGTTGCCGTAGCCAACTTTACACTAGCTGTACAACGTAATTTCAAGAACTCACAAGGCGAGAGAGAAGCAGATTTTATTCCAGTAGTAGCTTATAAACAGCTTGCGGAAGTTTGCGCAAACTATCTCGATAAGGGTAAAAAATGCTGCGTAGAAGGCAGAATTCAAACTAGGAACTACACCAATAAAGATGGTCAAAAGGTTTACATTACGGAGTTAATTGCAAATGAAGTTGAGTTCCTCAGTCCAAAGGATAGCTCACTAGGGCATGAAGTGGACAATTCTGACGCACCGTTTTAATCTCATGGGGCTTAGGCCCCTCCCATTTTGCCTA
>JAUZQA010000834.1 GCA_030705665.1 Bacillota bacterium | reverse complement strand
CAGATTAACCGATTTATATATTTTCCCGAGATCATAGGAACATACGAGATTATCCATTTTAAGAAAGGAGGCATTTTCAATATAATAATCTGAAAGAATGGGTTGTTGAATAAATCCTGTATTTAGAAAATCTCTATTAATTCTACTTTGACACATTTATTAACTTGAATAATAGGCATCTATATCCAACTGACGTTTTCGATGCCTTTCTTCCAATGCGGAGAGCATTTTTTCATCGCTCATTTCTTTATGGAACTTAAATATCAAAAAATCCATAATGTCCCTTGCTGTTAACAAAGGTATTTCTTCCCGCGCCAATAGTTTTTCCTTGAGCATAAAGCTACCCACCAGTATATTAAGGGCTACCTGATGATACCATGACAACCATTTCCTTGTCTGAAATTGATCCAACCCCAGGATTTGTTTTTGTTCTTTGAAACTGTGTTCTATAAAGAACCTTTGCGCCTGCATATAAGCGATAGCCTTTTCGCTATATTGGGCAAGGTCGGCATTGGTAAAAGAATATTTGATCTCTTCTCCGGTTTTTGTCTGCCGTACGGAAATCACCAATAACCGATCCTTCACAATATTATTACTTTTATCCCAGATGTAGACCTTTTTAAAATGAAACTTCCCTTTTAGTAGCCCTTTGGCTGAATCTCTAATCTCAAGCTCTTTCCAGTCTGAAGATGCCAATGTCTTCATGTAACCGCTAACCGTCGTGTTTTTTACACTTGCTTGTAGCTTTTTTGGGAAAGGGCCCTTGGCCGTTTTTTTCTCTGGTAGAAACAATTCAGGCTTTTCCAAATAAATAGGCTGATTTGAATGAATATCAAGCATATAAATCAACCCCAGCTTATCTATGCCCTCGGCAAATGAGACATCGTTCCCATAAAAACCATCAGCCCCCACATAATCAAAAGTTATACCCATCGACAACTGGTGCTCGATGATATCTAAAGCAATCTCTTGCTTGGTCTTAAATGTTCGTTCATTTTTCGGGATACCTGCTTCATCACACTTTGAAGCATCAGTGATCCATGATTTTGGAAGGTACAACCTGCTATCTATCAGTGATGCATATTTACCATTGCACAAACACCCGAAAACAGCTACTTGAGAATTAGCTGTCTTGCCTACATTGCCACAGTATTGATACCCTACACCAACACTTTTGTCCCCTTTCTTTTCCCATCCACTTTCATCGATGAGCAAACCTGTAAGTGTTTCTCTGGGCATTGTTTTTAAAACATCTTGGGCAACCTGGTCAATTAATGCATGTGGATCCCATTTTGAATCACTTATGAAATGCTGCATTTCGTGATACTTGGCTTCAAGAACCTCACTTATCCTTTCAATGTTGTTTAAATCACTTAGCACAATACCTTTTACATAATGTTGAGCCTTACCAAAATTTGATTTGGTTTTATTTTTGAAAACATATTGATATTCTGACAGATAAGCACATAAACGGCGATTAACCGTTAGCAGTGTTTTACCATAATTTCTTCTTTTTTTTAGGTGACTTTGATTTGCTCGTTACTCATAGTCATTGGACTTCCCGTTTTTTTTATTTGACTAATATACTTCTTTTCAATGATATATCATATTTTTCCCCTTTAAATAATTCCATTCGAATCTGTCAAAGTAGAATTAATAATGTAATGATTATTGTTACTCCATATGATTATATAGAATCTAATTTTGAAAGAGTTATTGAATGTAGTGAAAAATCCCCAAAT
>JAUZQA010000833.1 GCA_030705665.1 Bacillota bacterium | reverse complement strand
TTTTTGTATATACTAATAGTACCCCCTTCCGAACAATTCGCTTGTTGCGGGACACTTAACCATGTACGGACGGAAGGGGCTGGAGTCCAACCCCTGGACGCCAAAAAGCCAAGACAAATGTCTTGGCTTTTAGTTTTTGTTAACATAACAGGTTCTTCTAGTTCCGAAAAGTAATTTAAGTCATGATCTTTTTTTTAGATCCACTTTTATAAACTCAATTGGGCTTTTTTCTTGACTTCGCCGAAAAAAAATCACACAATTCCTCCTCCATGAATTCTCCATCAGGCATATGAATATGTATAGGTGAAAGAAATTTAACCTTGGGAGAGGAATGAGTAGTCGATGCTCAATATAGAAAAAGGAATACATTGGTTAATTGAGGTCCTCAAAAATGATCAATCTCCCGCAGGATCGTGGAATTACCCATTTGAAACAGGAATTTTAACAGATGCATATATGATAATTTTATTAAGGACATTAGAAATAAATGATGAAAGATTGATTAAGGGTCTAGCCTCGAGAATTGTTAGCAAGCAGCAGGAAAATGGAGCATGGAAACTTTTTTTTGATGAAAAAAACGGGAATTTATCTGCTACGGTTGAATCCTATTACGCCCTTTTATATTCAGGCTTTTTCCAAAAAGAAGACATGAAAATGCAGGCAGCAAAAAACTTTATTGTTGATCAGGGCGGAATTGAGTCAGCAAGCATGTTCACCAAAATCATGCTCGCCATCACTGGACAATATCCTTGGCCTTCTTATTCTCCACTTCCGATTGAATTGATCTTGCTGCCAATTTCGTTACCGATTAACTTTTATCAATTGGCAGTACAGGGGCGCTCGAACCTGGCACCAATGATGATTCTTGCACATAAAAAGTTTTCATTGAAAACAAATACTAGTCCTGATCTCTCTGATTTATTTTTACAGCGTTCAACAGATCACTGGGAGTTTCGTTCTGAATGGCGCTCCTTTTTCTCCACCCTTGAGGAAGGGATAAAAAATTTAATAGGTGTACCTGAACAACTTCATTCTTTAGCGATCGAGCGCGCAACCAAATATATGCTGGAACATATTGAACCTGACGGAACACTCTATAATTATTTCAGTTCAACCTTTTTAATGATATTCGCTTTGCTGTCACTCGGAAAACCGAAAAGTGATCCACACATAAAAAAAGCGGTTGAAGGCCTATTAGCCATGAAAACTGAAATCAATGGTTTTCCGCATATGCAATATACAACTGCAGCTGTTTGGAATACCTCTTTAATTACTTTTGCACTGCAGTCAGCTGGGGTCTCCCTTCATGACCCCATCATTCAAAAGGCCAACCGTTATTTATTGGAACACCAGCATCAAAAATATGGGGATTGGGTCATTCACAATCAGCATTTACCTGGTGGATGGGGTTTTTCTGAAGTGAACACGATTAATCCAGATATTGACGACACCACCGCCTCCTTACGTTCCATTGCCAGAAGCGTTCAAATGAACAATTCACTACAGCAGTCTTGGGAAAAAGGCATAAATTGGTTACTTTCGATGCAGAATGATGACGGAGGCTGGGCCGCTTTTGAAAAAAACATAAAGAATAAATGGATTGAATTTCTCCCGATTGAAAAAGCAGAGTATTTACTTAGTGATCCCTCAACTGCTGATTTAACAGGAAGAACCATAGAGTTTTTAGGGACCTATACGAATCTAAGTCCCAATCATCCTGTCATAAAAAAGGCGGTCGATTGG